>JBMYWE010000071.1:0-9253 GCA_049607125.1 Granulosicoccaceae bacterium
AAGTACCTCAACAACGGTCCGGATTTTATCGCTGGGGAATACGTTTTCCCTCTGCCAGATGGAGCTTCGATAGACTCATTGGTTGTCAAAGTGGGCGGCCGTCGCATCGACGCCAAACTGCGCGAAAAGGCGCGAGCGAAGGCTCAGTTTGAACAGGCCAAACGCGAGGGCAAGCAGGCCGCATTACTACAGCAAGACCGCGCCAACCTGTTTCGCATGACGGTGGCCAACATCGGCGCAGGAGAAGAGATTGAAGTGCAGCTCACTTACCTCGACACTGTGCAGCAAGAGCGCGACAACTATAGCTTGAGTTTGCCCACCACTCTCACACCTCGATACAGCCCACCTCAACCCGTACACGAGGCGCAAGAGAGCACCAGCTCTGTCGACGATTTGAATGACTTTTTGAACCCGCTGTTCAGCGCAGAAGCCCACGACCCCACCGGTATGCCCATCAACCCCATCGACATCCGCGTGCAGTTGAACACCGGATTCGCCGCGGGCCAACCGCACAGTGATTCGCACGAGATACTGGTGCAGTCAGTCGACGACAGTCACTACAAGGTACAACTGACGCAGGGCTATGAACCCATGGACCGAGACTTTACTCTGGAGTGGCAACAACAAAACGCTACCATCCAGCCTCAGCTCTACTTAGAGCCCACAACCAGTCAAACTGACAACGGCGATACACCCAGTGAAGTCACCTTGCTCCTGAGCCTGACCCCCAGCGCCAGTCAGTATGTCGAACAACACCTACCCAAGGATATAAGCTTCATTATCGACACCTCCGGGTCGATGGGCGGCGTACCTATCAGGCAGGCCAAAGCGGCGCTGTTACAGGGTCTCGAGAACTTAGGTCCTCAAGACAGTTTTAATATCATTGAGTTTAATTCTAGCCACACCAGCTTATTTGCCAGCTCGCAACCTGCCCACAGCCAAAACCTGGCACAGGCCAGAAACTTTGTGCAAAACCTTGTGGCTGACGGTGGCACGGAGATGAAGCCCGCCCTACTCGATGCCTTGCGCCGCCCGGCCACATCAGCCGAGCACCTCAAACAAGTGGTGTTTATCACCGACGGCGCCGTGGGCAATGAGTCAGAACTCAGCCGGGTAGTACATCAGTTTTTGGGAGAGGCAAGACTATTCAGCGTGGCCATCGGCGCCGCTCCCAACCGCTATTTGTTTCGCCAGCTATCCAAGCTCGGCAAAGGTTCGCACGTCAGCATCGACCAGAGCCAAGAAGTGCAAAGCAAGATGCAAAGCTTGTTTGACAAAATAAGTCGCCCCGCCATGCGCGATATCGAGATACACGACCCCGACGGAAAAATACTCGAAATCCAGCCAAGCCAATTGCCCGATTTGTATTACGGTGAACCACTGGAAGTGCTTTTGAAGCGGGCCGACACCGAAGGCCAGTTGACCATCAAGGGCACTATAGCGGGTGAAAGCCTTGAAATACCGCTATCACTCGCCGATGCCACAGCTGCACCAGGGGTGGCCAAGCTGTGGGGCAAACAGAAAATTAGCGCCTTGATGGATAAAATCCACTTGGGCCAAGGCGACCCAGCGCAACTGCGCCAAACGGTGGTGGACCTCTCGCTCAAACACAAGATCTTGAGTCAGTACACCAGCTACGTCGCTGTCGATGAGCAAGTGGTTCGACGTGCCGATCAACCGCTGCACGAGACTCAGATCACCAACCTGGCGCCTAAGGGCATGGCCTTTCCCAACACAGCATTGGGTACCTTGCCCACCGTATTGCTCAGCCTGTTGAGCCTGCTGCTGGCCGCCATTGTCAGAGTGTTCTCCAACAACACACACTTTGGCGAGCGGAGCCAAGCGTGAGCCGGCTGCTCATCTGGGTGTTGCTCGGGGCGGGCCTCGCTGGCCTGCTGCAGGCCAATTACCTGCAGCTCAAGGCCAGCTTGGCGCAACAGCTGATTGCCCACCACTGGAGTCGGCTTCAGCAGGCAGCGGTTAGCCACGCTGAACTCGAGGGCAAACCCTGGGCCTGGGCTGATTTTCAGCCCGTGGCCAAGCTGCGCTGGCAAGCGCAAGAGCACTACGTGCTGTCCAGCACCAGTGGCCAAGCGCTGGCTTTCGGGCCGGGCCACTTGAGCAGCAGCGCGCAGCCGGGCTATCCCGGCAGATCGATCATCGCCGGTCACAACGATAGCCACTTCGCCTTTCTGGAATTTGTGCGTGATGGCGACGAGCTTCAGTTAGAGAATCTACACGGCAAACAAAATGCCTATAAAATAACCGCTATCGATATCGTCGATAGCCGAGACACCAAACTGCTGAACGACAGCCAAGACGAGCTGTTGTTAGTCACCTGCTACCCCTTTCGCAGCCTGACTTCCAACTCGCCGTACCGGTTAGTCATCAGCGCCGCTCCCTCGACAGCACAGGCCTACACCCGTGAGTAAGCACATCCTGATCATCGAAGACGAGCCCTCGATCGCCGAAGCGCTGATACACGCGCTGGAGGCGGATAGCTTTGTCTGTCACTGGCTCAGCCTGGGCGCAGGCACGCTGGACACGCTGCAACAAGAGCCTATCGATCTCATTGTGCTCGACGTCGGCCTGCCGGACACCAGCGGTTTTGATCTGTGCCGCGAGATCAAGGCAACGTGCGATATTCCAATTATTTTCCTCACCGCGCGCCAAGAAGAAATAGACAAGCTCATTGGCTTGGAAATTGGCGGCGACGACTACGTCACCAAACCTTTTAGTCTGCGTGAGCTATTGAGCCGCATCAAAGTAGTGCTGCGGCGCTACAGCAAAACACAAACCCAAACGATAGCAGCCGCAGTGCCAGCGGGTGATGTGGTGATTGATGAACAACGCATGCAGATCAGCTACGTCGGCCACTCGCTCGATTTGACGCGCTACGAGTATCGCTTGTTAAAAACATTGGTGGAGCAGCCGCACCGGGTATTTAGTCGAGAGCACTTGATGCAAACGGTTTGGGAAGACCCGGATCGCAGCTTTGATCGCGCCGTGGACACGCATATCAAAACCCTGCGCAAAAAGCTCAAAGCAGTAGAACCGCACGCTATGCCAATTAAAACGCACCACGGACTTGGCTATAGCTACAGCGATACAAGCCGCAAGCAGGCACCCGAGTGAGTGTCTTTACTCGCTTGGCCATTTTCTATTTTATCTTGCTCAGCGCAGCGCTTATCTACGCTTGGCAAGTCTTTTACGAAGACATCAAACCCTCGTTTCGACAGATCAGCGAAGAGGCAATGATCGACAACGCCAACCTGATGGCAGAACTGATGCTGCCTCTGCTCGAGCAACAGCAACCGGATTTCAGCGTTTTTGATCAACGGGTCAAGAGCTACCAGCAGCGCAACCCGCAGGCGCTAATTTGGTCGCACCTCAAGGCTGACACCAACACCCAGTTCTACCTCACCGATGCCCGCGGTGAGGTGATCTATCACTCTCTGGACCCAACCCAGGTTGGCGAAGATTACTCTCAATGGCGCGACGTCTTTCGCACACTGCAGGGTGAGTATGGTGCGCGCACATCACTGCGCGACCCAGAAGATCCGGACAGCGGCGAGATGTATGTCGCCGCCCCCATCCGCAAGGACGACACCTTGCTCGGTGTCTTTACCTTGATTAAACCGCATCAGAGCATCGTCTCGTTTATAGGCGAAGCAGAGTTCAAGCTCACCGCCGCAGGCCTGGCGCTGCTCGGCTTGCTCACTTTGAGTGGTCTGGCACTGGTGATCTGGTATCGCCGCATGCTCGAGCAACTGATCGTATTTGTCGATCGTGTGCGACGCGGGCAAAAAGCCAAGCAGCCAAACTTTCAAGAACATGGCTTTGGTCAATTATCTGAAGCGTTGCAAAATATGCGCGCAGAACTCGACGGCAAACTCTACGTCGAAAACTACACCCACACCCTCACCCACGAGCTCAAAAGCCCCTTGGCGGCTATCTCTGCGGCCACCGAATTGCTGCAAAGCGATTTACCCGAACAAAAGCGCGCCCAGTTTATGGGCAATATTGAAGCGGAAGTGCTGCGCATGCAGCAGATTATCGAGCAACTGTTGCTGCTCGCATCGCTGGAAAATCGCCAGAGCAGTGAGCTAGAGCGCATCGAACTCAAGACGCTGATAGAAGACGCACTGGCAGCGGTGCGCACGCGCCTAGACCAAAAGAAAATCAACCTCAATACCGAGCGGCTGCAGTTGGCGGGCTTAGGGCTTGACGGCGATAGCTTTCTGCTCGCCACTGCCCTGTCAAACTTACTCGGCAATGCCATTGATTTTTGCCCTGCCGGAGGCATCATAGAAGTGGCGAGTCGGCAATCCAAACCGCACGCCAGCCAGCGTTATGTCGAACTGACCATAAGCAACACCGGAGCACACATCCCCGATTACGCAAAGCGGCGATTGTTTGAGCGCTTCTTCTCAACCGCACGCGCCGACAGCAAACGCAAAAGCTCGGGGCTTGGCCTATGTGTGGTCGAGCAAGTATGTGAATTGCACGGCGGCAGTGTCAGCCTAAGCAACATCGAACTTCGGGGGCAATCTGCCGTGCAAGCTTTTGTGGTACTGCCCCTGTCATACGGTGCTAGTGGTTTGTCGATGAAATAATGACGGGTTCAGAGTTGTTTTTGTTGGGCTCTCGTTAGGCGTAGCTCGCAGGGCATAACGGGTTACGTTCAAGAGCTAGAAGCCTGCGCGACCCGAACGCGACAGTGCAGCAAAAAAGCTCCCGAAGGGCGGTTGTCGAACACCGTTGGATATCTGCCTCGATCAATCAGGGAATCTAGCGTGCTTGATCTAGGCGCTTTTTCGACAGCCGCTGAACCCTCATTTATTTTGTTGTCAGACCACTAGTAATCGCTGAGATAATCCACCTCTTTGAGATCTATCTTCGTGCCCTCAGCCTTGTCGGCAATATGCTTGCCCAATCGCCCGGCCGAGGCTATAACCACTTCAAGAGGGGCTTTGATCACATTTTTGCCCACGTAGTCGCCGCCCAAAATACCGGGCACCTTGAGACAAAACTTCTCGCCCTCGGCCAGTTCACCCAGTCGAATTTTTGCCTGCGAAAGCATGGCGATCATGTGCCAATCTTCCAAAAACTCTTCGTCTTGAATCAACTGGTTGTAGGCCTCTATCGAATCGGCCACCACGGTGCAATAGACGTCTTCGGGGCAGAGTCGCCAGAATTGATTGTCTTTATCCTTGAGGATCAAGTTAGCAAAATCGTTGCTGACCACTAATTCGTTAGCGTCTATACCCGACCAAGCCCAGTGCTCGGCGACAATGTCTAAAAGTTCCACGACAATTTCTCTGCAATAAAATGGCATTTAAGCGCATCGCTTAAAATTTGACACAGTGTATCAAGTAATCGTACTGGTCCACCCTGCTAGCTTGCTACAATTGAGCTATTGCCAACTATCAGTCGGACCAACATGACATTTGAACAGCTCTTAGAGCAAATCAGAAACACACCCGAGCAGGTGCAGTTTAAACAAGTGATCGCCTGTATCGAAGCCCACTACAACTACACCCCGCAGGCTTTTAGCAACGGCGAAGGCGAGCAGCGCGTACACAACGCCGCCGGTAGCAACGAGGGTTCGTGCAAAATTTTGGCCTTCGCCAAGCTACAGGGCCTGGACGAAGCACAGACTCTCGCCTGCTTTGGTGATTTCTATCGGCACGATGTGCTGCAGCACCCCAATGGCAGCGACCACGCCAATATTCGAAACTTTATGCGCAGCGGCTGGGCCGGCGTGCAGTTTGAGCAGATGCCGCTGATCGAAAAGCCTGTCAACTAGAAGGCGAAGACAATGACTCAAGCGGTAAACTTAGGCCTGCAAGGTGGCGGTGCGCACGGCGCCTTCAGCTGGGGCGTACTCGATAAACTACTCGAAGACGGCCGCCTGCACTTCGACGGCGTGTGTGCTTGCAGCGCCGGCAGCATGAACGCGGTGGCGCTGGCACACGGTTTTTGTCAGGGCGGTAACGACGGTGCCCGTGAGAGTCTGGAGCATTTCTGGCACCAAATACATCAGGCTGGGCGCTTATTTGGTTCGGTGAAAAGACCCCCCTGGTCTTGGTGGGGACGCGGAACGGCGCACTCCGTCTCCTACTTTATGCTCGACAACCTCACCCGCTTTATGTCGCCCTACCAATTTAACCCGCTCGACATAAACCCTCTGCGCGATGTACTGGAAAACAACATCGATTTTGAACGACTGCGTCAGAGCAATCAGATGCAATTGTTCATCAGCACCACGCATGTGCGCACCGGCCGAGTAAAAGTGTTTCAAAACGCCGAACTGACATCCTCGGTTGTGCTCGCCTCAGCATGCCTTCCGCGCCTGTTTAAAGCGGTAGAGATAGACGGCGAGGACTACTGGGACGGCGGTTACATGGGCAACCCGTCTCTGTTCCCCCTTTTCTACAACACAGACACATCAGACATTCTGCTGATTTACGTCAACCCAGTTGAGCGTGAAGGAACCCCCAGTACACCGGCTGAAATAGAGACCCGCTTGAACGAGATCACGTTTAACAGCTCTCTGATCAAAGACATCCGCGCCATTGCTTTTGTTAAAAAACTCTTGCAGCACGATATGCTCAACGAGAGTTACCGAGACCGCTACAAAAACATATTGCTGCACGCCATCGAGGCGGATGCCCTGTTACCGCTCTCGTCAAAAAGCAAGTCGAACACCGAGTGGAAATTCCTGACCGACCTTCGTGACAAGGGCCGCGACGCCGCCGACGCGTGGCTAGAAGCTCACTTTGATAAGCTCGGCAAGCGCGACAGTGTGGACCTAGAAGAAGCGTTTTTGGGCAGCGTGGGTGAGATGTTTAAGCCATAGAACAAAGCCAAGACGATGTTCGACCGCGTATACCGGGCGCCCACAGTCGGACACCGTGTGTCGTTCACCTGAACATCATCGAGCCATGCTAGTCTAGACCTTCTTCTATCTGACACGGAGATGGTCACATGCGCGGTACTAAACACCAACGAAAGGGCGCAATGAGTGCAGCCCTAACTTTCACGGCCTTGTCCTCAGCCGCTTACAGCGCTGCGCTCAGCGCCGCCACGGTAGACCTGCGCATTCTCGAAACCACCGATATCCACGTGCATATCGTTGACTACGACTATTACAGCGACAAGCCCAGCGCCTCGGTGGGCCTGAGCAAAACAGCTACTTTGATTAAAGCCGCTCGCGAAGAAGCCAGCAACTCCTTGTTGTTCGACAACGGCGACTTATTGCAAGGCAACCCTTTGGGAGATTACATCGCCAAACAACAAGGGTTGAGCGGTGACCAACGCCACCCCGTCTACAAAGCCATGAATCTCTTGGACTATGACGCCGGAAATCTGGGCAACCACGAGTTCAACTACGGACTGGAGTTTCTGCAGCAATCGCTCAAAGGAGCGGCCTTTCCCTACGTTTCGGCCAACACCTATGTCTACGATGGCGACGATGACAGCAGCAATGACAAACCTTTTTTCACACCCTACTTAATGCTAGATCGAGAACTCGTCGACGACACAGGCGCCAAACACACCATTAAAGTAGGCGTCATTGGTTTTGTGCCGCCGCAGATTATGCAGTGGGATAAAAAGAACTTAGAAAACAAACTCGTCGCACACGACATCATCGAAGACGCCAAGAAGTACGTTCCGCAGATGCGCGAGGAAGGTGCAGACCTGATCATTGCTATACCACACTCGGGTATTGGCTCTCTCGACGGCGAAGCAATGGCAGAAAACGCCACACTCAACCTCACCCTGATCGACGGCATCGACGCGGTGCTGTTTGGACATGCACACCAACCCTTCCCCAGCGAAAAATTCGCCGACATCCCCGGTGCGGACATCGAGGCAGGCACCTTGAACGGAGTACCCTCGGTGATGCCCGGCTTCTGGGGGTCACATCTCGGTGTGGTAGACCTCAAACTGCAAGTCGAAGACGGTGAATGGGAGGTGATATCTGGTACGGGCTCTTTGCGCGCTATCTACAAACGCGATGGACGCAAGAAAATTCCTTTG
This sequence comes from Granulosicoccaceae bacterium, assembly GCA_049607125.1. Lineage (GTDB taxonomy): Bacteria > Pseudomonadota > Gammaproteobacteria > CALCKW01 > CALCKW01 > CALCKW01. The sequence goes on from JBMYWE010000071.1 coordinate 8,047, forward strand.
GTCGAAGCTGACGCAAGTATTAATGCTGCCGTTAAAGCCGAGCACCAGGCCACCATCATCTACATGAACGAAGGCGTTGGAACAACCACCGCCCCTATTCACAGTTATTTCTCTTTGGTGCAAGACGACCCCTCGGTACAAATCGTCACTAATGCTCAGAAGCGCTATGTAGAGAAACTGATCCAAGGTACGGAGTATGACGGCATACCCGTACTGTCAGCTGGCGCTCCTTTTAAAGCGGGTGGCCGCGGGGGTGCGGATTACTACACCAACATCAGTGCGGGCAACATCGCCTTAAAAAACGTCGCCGATCTCTACATCTACCCAAACACTTTGCGCGCGGTGTTGCTCAATGGCTCAGAGGTCAAAGAATGGTTAGAGATGTCAATGGGTGCCTTCAATACCGTTAAAGCCAATGTGCCAACAGAACAACCACTGCTAAACCCGGAGTTCCCCTCCTACAACTTTGACATTATCGACGGAGTCACTTTTGAAGTGGATCTATCGCAAGAAGCTCGATACGCCAAAGACGGCAGTAAGGTCAGTGACTCCCAGCGCATCGTCAACTTGCAATATCAAGGTCAAGCGGTCGAGCCTGTGCAACAATTTATTGTCGCGACCAACAACTATAGGGCCAGCGGTGGGGGTAACTTCCCCGCGCTCGACGGCAGCAATATCATTATCTCAGCGCCAGATGAAAATCGAACGGTGTTGGCCAATGATATTTTTGCGCTCAAAACCATCGACCCGTCAGCGGACAACAATTGGGCATTCAGCGCCATAACCGGCGTCAATGTCACCTTTGAAAGCTCGCCCAACGCCGTGGCGGCGATCACCGATGACATGCCGATTGAGCATGTAGGCGAAGGCAATGAAGGCTTTGCAAAGTATCGTTTACGCTTGGACTAATCAAGCGAACACGGATGCAAGCCCCTCTGCGATGCCCCGAAGCTTATTGTAGGCTGCGCCGGATTTATTTGTAGCCGTGCATAAGGGCGTAGCCCGCATCTTGGGCTACCCCACCCGAGTCTAGAAGAAAGCCTCTGTGACCGACTAAGAAGCCACAGAGGCCGACATCATCAGAACCTTAGAACAGCCTTTGTGCTCGCTATTTTGGCAGCTTGGCCTTTAGCGGCAACCATGCCACGGATCTGCTGCACTGTACTCAAAAACAGACTTCCCCACACAAACAATGCCCTGATTTTTT
>JBMYWE010000072.1:0-9203 GCA_049607125.1 Granulosicoccaceae bacterium
GACAGCGAGGGCAAACGTGTTCTCGATGGCAGTGGTGGCGCAGCCGTGTCCTGTCTGGGGCACAGCAATGCAGCGGTTGTCGAAGCGATGAAAAAGCAACTCGACCAAATTGCCTACGCGCACACGGGTTTTTTTAGCACCGAAGTTGCCGAAACATTGGCGCAGAGCTTAGTATCGCTCGCCCCCGAGGGCATAGACCGGGTTTATCTTGTCAGCGGTGGGTCGGAGGCGGTAGAGGCAGCCATCAAACTCGCTCGACAGTACTATGTGGAGCGAGGTGAACCACAGCGTCGCCATATCATCTCGCGCCGGCAGAGCTACCATGGCAATACCTTAGGTGCTCTGGCAGCGGGTGGCAACGAGTGGCGTCGCCAGCAATTTGCTCCCATTCTCACCGACACAGCTTTTGTCTCACCCTGCTACGCCTACCGTGATCAAGCTGACGGTGAATCTGCAGAGGCCTACGGACTGCGTGTTGCCAACGAGTTGGAAGCAGAAATTCTGCGCTTGGGTTCCGATACCGTCATGGCCTTCACCGCCGAGCCGGTGGTGGGTGCGACCATGGGCGCAGTGGCCCCGGTGCCTGGCTACTTTAAGCGCATTCGCGAAATCTGTGACCAATACGGTGTGCTGCTCATACTTGACGAAGTCATGTGCGGCATGGGTCGCACAGGCAGTCTGTTTGCCTGTGAGCAGGAGGACATCAGGCCCGATATCATCACCGTCGCCAAGGGCTTGGGAGCAGGCTATCAACCCGTTGGCGCGATGTTGTGTAGCGCAAACATCTACCAAACTATTGCCGATGGCAGCGGTTTTTTCCAACACGGCCACACTTACATGGGCCACCCTTTAGCGGCCGCGGCGGCGCAAGCTGTTCTGAACCAAATATCTACCCCTGAAATGATGCAAACGGTGCGCAGACAGGGTGAAAAATTGCAAGATGCTCTCTGCGCTAGCTTGGGTCAGCACCCCAATGTCGGGGATATTCGCGGACGGGGCCTTTTTCGCGGTGTGGAACTAGTGGCCGATCGCGACAGCAAACAGCCCTTCGACCCAGCGCGGGCCATCAACAAGGCGATCAAACGCCATGCTTTTGAAGCTGGCCTCGCCTGCTACCCGATGGGTGGAACCATTGACGGCGTCAACGGCGACCACGTGCTGCTCGCACCGCCATTTATTATCAGTGACGCGCAAATTGAAGAACTGGTGCAAAAACTCACCGTTGCTATTGATAAGGCGATAGCTGGATGAGCGTTGCCTCACTGCCTCATTTAATGGTTGCACCCAACGGTGCGCGCCGCACCCACGCCGATCACCCCAAGCTTCCGGTCAGCGTAGCTGAGACTGTGCAAGCCGCACTCAAATGCTACTCGGCGGGCGCTGACGGCATTCACGCGCATGTACGCGATACCCACGCCAAGCACGTGCTAGACGCAGGCTTGTATAAAGAACTCATCGCCGAGTTGACGCGGCAAGTGCCGCAACTGCTGGTACAAATTACCACCGAAGCCGTCGGGCTCTATACACCCGCACAGCAACGTCAGCTTGTGGCCGATGTCCAGCCGCAACGAGTATCTGTCTCACTCAGTGAAATGCTCTCTGACAACAACCTCCCCGCCGCCAGAGACTTTTATCACAGTTGTCATCAGGCGGGCACTGGCGTGCAGCATATCCTTTACTCGGCCGAAGAGTTGACGCGTCTCTCGAAGTTGGTGCACGAGGATATTATTCCCTCAGATGATCTGCAGCTCTTGTTTGTGCTCGGACGTTACAGCGAACAGCAGCAGAGTCACCCGCGTGACCTGCAGCCCTTTTTATTCGCTTATCGCCAAGCGAGACTACAAGCTGACTGGGGTCTCTGCGCCTTTGGTGGCGGCGAGACCGACTGCCTAGTAGCCGCTCACCAAGCGGGTGGTAAAATGCGCGTTGGCTTTGAAAACAACCTTTGGCACAGCGATGGTACTTTGGCCAAAGATAACGCCGAGCGCATCACCGAATTGCTCAGCACCTTGGTATCTTCGCGTCTAGAAAACCAAACATAAGAGCCTGTTCAAGTTGCTAATCTATACGCCAAATTGGAGATTGATATGCAAATTCTCTTGACCGGCAGTACAGGCCTGATTGGCAGTGCCCTGCGCACCCATTGGCAAGGCCAACACGAGCTGCACTTGATCGATAGGCAATCAGGCACGCGACGCTGGGGCAGCCCGCTCGCCCTAGAACAACTACCTGCACTTGATGCGGTTGTGCACTTGGCCGGCGCAGGTATTGCGGATAAACGCTGGAGCGAGATGCGCAAACGAGCCATCTTAGACAGTCGCATTGCGACCACCCGCCAGCTGGTCAACGAACTACTGGCACTGGAGCACCGCCCCGCCGTCGTCTTTGTGGCATCAGCTATCGGCTATTACGGCGATCGCGGTAACGAGCTACTCGATGAGCAATCGAGCAATGACGTGAATTTCTCCAGCCAACTCTGCCAGGCGTGGGAAGCATGCTGCGCGCCGCTAAAAGAAGCGGGAATACGTGTGGTGCATTTGCGTTTTGGCATTGTGCTTAGCGCCAATGGCGGCGCTCTGGGTAAAATGCTGCCCGCTTTTAAAGCGGGCGCAGGTGGCAGAATTGGTTCAGGCCTGCAATGGATGAGCTGGATCGCCATCGATGACGTCTGTGCCGCGATCGACTTTGTGCTGCCTCGCACTGAGATGAGTGGCGCAATCAACTTGACTAGCCCCAACCCTGTGCAAAACCGCGACTTCGCCAAAACCCTCGCCAAAACCCTGCATCGCCCCTGCCTATTGCCCATGCCTGCGATAGCCATCAAGCTCCTCTTTGGAGAAATGGGCGAAGAGCTGTTGCTCGGAGGTGCGCGCGTTCAGCCGGGAGTCTTGCAACAGCAAGGTTTTGAGTTTCAATACCCAGACCTGCCCCAGGCACTGCAAGCCTACGTCGGTACCAAATAAGCACCTATAACGGGCAGGAGAATCGCGTACCTAAGATGAGCACCGCGGCCTTCGCCCACGGATTAGCGCTGAATCGAGTCCGCCTTTGATAGGCGCTTAGTGAGCTACTCTCATGCCTGCAGTCAGCATGCGGTAGAATAGCCGAGCCTTTCTAAATGCCGACTCCTCTTGAATACATCAGCCGCAGCCAGCGCCCAAAACAACCTCGCCGGATCACTGTGGGTACTCTGCGGCGGTTTCTTTCTAGTGCTGATGGGCACATCCGCCAAAATGATCGGCGACGATATCAGCCTGTGGCAAATCATGGCCATACGCCAGCTGGTGCTTCTATTATTTCTGATTCCCCTGTTCAGACGCGAAGGACGTAAATGCTTTCAGACGAACGTGCTGGGATTACATCTGCTGCGCGTACTTTTCGCCGCCGTCGCTCTGGTCTGCGGGCTCTACGCGGTGCGACACCTGAGTCTGGCGGACGCCACTGTCATCGGCTTTTCCAAGGTCATGTTTGCCACCGTGGCAGCCTGGCTGCTGTTTGGCGAGGGTGTCGGGATTCGACGCGCCCTGGCGACTACCGTGGGCTTTGCCGGGGTAGTCGTGGTGGTCAACCCAAGCGGCGACGCCTTTAATCTATCAGGGCTAGTGGCCGTTGCCGGGGCGGCCGGCGCAGGCGTGGTGGTGAATATCCTCAGAAAGCTCGCCCAGCGCGAGAGCACCGAGCGCATGATACTCTACCAAGCCTCCCTGATTGGCTTGATGGTCTTGCCATTTGCCGTGGCCAACTGGGTATGGGCCAGCCCAGAGCAGTGGTTATTCATGGTGCTGGTCGGCGTGTTTTCGCTGGGTAGCCAGCGTTGCAATATTACCGGCTATCGATTGGGAGAGACTTCCTTCGTGGTGCCGATGGATTACTTCCGGCTCTTCCCCGCCACTTTGATTGGGCTACTATATTTTGGCGAACAACTCACTTGGTACACCGTGCTCGGCGCAACGCTGATTATCGGGGCCTCACTCTACACCACCTGGCGCGAGATTCAGCTAAAACGAGCCTGGAAAACGTAGCAAGACACTCCGAGATGCGGGCAAAGCCCTTATGCTCGGTTACTCAACAATGTAGCCACCATAAGCCGGTGGGCGCATCGTGGGAGACTCGCCCAACCGCACAAAAGGTGCGCAGGCGCACCCTACACGCTTAAACAATGGACACTCCGAGTGTGCGCGGGCGCACCTACGCGATCAAAAATTTGCTCACGGCCGCAACCAAGCTGGCATCGATTGGCATGGCCGCGTCGACATAGCTCTTGTGTTGCAGGTTCGCGTCTGTTCCCACCGGTTTTAGCAGGTGGTTCATCCCCGCTATGCGCAGTTTAGAAGCATTGGGTGCCGCCTGGATCAACCGCTCGTAGTCGTGTAGCGGCACCTGAATATCCGCGTCGCCCGAAACTATCAGCACCGGGCATTTCAGCGTCTCCAATTCGCGGTCTGGCCGCTCGCGCAAGCGCGAAATGTAAAATGCGTGCTTGCTGGGTTTAAACAAGGCATTTAACTCAGGTGGCACATCCGGGGCCTTGGGCAAGCTGTTAGATCGTCGGCGCAGCAAACCGGGTTTGGCTGCCTTGCGATATTGTTCGTGCAAACTCAACTCGTGCAAGTAGGCGAGTATCTGTTCAGCTTTTTGATACAAATCGGGAGGCAACTGTTTTTTTAACTGTTCGAGCAACAACTCATCGAGCGGCCGCCCCGCTCCACACAAATTGACCACCGAGGCCACCGACAACTTCTCGGCCACACGCGTGGCGATCTGGGCGCCTTCACTGTGACCGAGCACCGACACGGGGCCGCTCGCTTTGAGTCGCAAGTGTGCCAACCAAGCTTTGGCGTCATCGACGTAGTGATCAAAGTTGAGCGTCGCCTCGTGGCTGCAGGCAGCGGCGCTGGCACCCACACCGCGTTTGTCGTAACGCAGGCTGGCAATCCCTTGAGTGGCCAAATCCAAAGCCAAGTAGCGCAGACAATTGTTGCGCTGGGGCGAGCCCGGCGAGTTGCCCTGCCTATCGGTCGGTCCCGAACCGGCGATCAATAAAACCCAAGCCTTTGGCTTGCGCGCAGGCAATAACAAACTGCCATACAGCACACCTGTGGTCGTGCGAAGTTGTTGCTCATCTTCCCGATAGTCCAGACAACGGTGACGCTTGTTGACGCGCTCCGTGCTGGAAGGATGACTCTGTTGTCGCTCTATCGTACGGCGAGGTCTCGCCACCAACTCACCGCCGCAATTCGGGCAACGATACGCCAACAAGTTTTCGGCGCAATCCGCGCAAAAACTGCACTCGAAACTACACACCACTGCACCACTTTGCTCGGCGGGCAAATCTTTGTCGCAGCATTCACAGTTGGGTTTAAGCTTCAAGGAGATATCCAGAGCGAGAGTCAAATCGGGAGGCTCATGTCATCATAGCCTGACACCCACCTTCCTGCCACGGAGAAACAACAAACCGGATCCGTCGCGAAGGCGACTAGACTACGCCTTGCGAACGGGGCGCCCGAACGCACCACGCCAGAGCGGTGATCAGCGGTGATCAGCGGTGATCAACAGTGAGAACTGGCGTGAGGGCCGAGCTATCTGCTTATGTCAGTACAGTAATTCCAGCTTCAGTAAAGGCCTTTGTTGCGGCCTCCATAGAACCGCCGAGGTCTATGCCGCGGCAAGCCGCTTCGATGACAAAAGTCTCCACACCCTGCGCACAGATATCTTCGGCGGAATAGCGCACGCAAAAATCTGTGGCTAGCCCACAACAAAACACCCGCTGAATATCGCGCTCACGGATGTAACCCATCAAGCCTGTGGGGGTACGATGGTCGTTTTCCAGCACCGCCGAATAGCTGTCGAGCGCGGGGTTGCTGCCCTTGCGCACAATAGCATCGGCGCGATCGCCGTTGAGGTCTGGGTGAAACTGCGCACCAGTACTACCCTGTACACAGTGGTCGGGCCAGAGAGTCTGTTCGCCGTAAGGCATATTTACCACAGAAAAAGGCGCTGCCCCCTCGTGGCTGCTGGCAAAAGAGCTATGACCCGCAGGGTGCCAATCCTGAGTCAAGACTACCTGTTTGAAGTGCGCCATGAGCGCGTTGATCACGGGCACGACAGCCTCGCCATCGGGCACGGCCAACGCACCGCCCGCACAAAAATCGTTCTGCACATCAATCACCAGCAGCAAATCTGATGACTCAATAGTGATATCTCGCATGCGCGGCTCCAAACCCAGCAAATGAAGTGATGGTAGCAATACGCCTCACAGAATAGCAGAGACACGAGCGTGCTGGTTCTGCACAAGTTGTGGGTCCATCTGTTTCTAAACCGACGTTATATTGAATGTGCACCACCCGAATAATGCTCGCCAACAGACAATTTTTCACCAAACTTATGTGGTAGCAAACGGCTTTGGCGCTCAGCTGCCCATTGTTCAACACCTTGTAGTTAAAGTAAGCGAGCTCTCACGGACACTTATTGCATAAGCAATACTTATATTTCTATAGAAAATCTTTGAATAGACCTTATCTAATGCGCTGAGCATAGTTTGTCCTAGGATCGCTAACTCTTTGACTCTCCATCATGAAGCAAAGCCAAGCCGAGGCGTCGCGCCTATGCGCACGCCAACTTAGAGGATTGATATTCGACGTCGACGGGACGCTGGCCGAGACCGAAGAAGTGCATCGACACTGTTTCAATGCGGTGTTCGAGGCAGCGGGCCTGCCCGATCACTGGGACCAACAACTCTACGCGCAGCTGTTGCATGTGACCGGCGGCAAGGAGCGCATGCGCAGCTATTTCGAACGCAGCACGCCCCCCCTCGATAAGGACACCATCGCCTCCTTCCACACCCGCAAGAATGCCTGCTACGCGAGACGGCTAGAAGACACTCCACCTGCCCTGAGGCCAGGTATCAAAACGCTGATCGAGAGCGCCAAGGCCCAGGGCATCAAGCTCGGCATTGCCACAACCACCAGCCGCTCCAACCTAGCGGCGCTCATGAACAGCCATTTTGGCACGCGCTGGCGCGATGACTTCTGCGCGGTGGTTTGCGGCGAGATGGTGCAACGCAAAAAACCCCACCCGGAGGCCTATGTGATGGCGCTTCAGCAAATGCAGTTGACGGCACAGGACACACTGGCCTTTGAAGACTCACAGCCCGGCGTTGACTCGGCGAAAGAGGCGGGCTTGACCGTGATCGCCACTCCTAGTCTCTACTTCAAGAGCAGTGATTTTAGCCGCGCCGACCTGTGTATCGACCATTTAGAGTTATTCCCTTCGGATAAGACACCCGCACTGGGAATACCACAACTGGCCGACTGGTTTAAAGGCTTGCAAAACGCGCATGCTTAATAAAAGGGCAAGTTGCGCCCAACAAAGAATTTTTAAGGCCACAAGGAGCAGCCATGCTGCGCAGCTATAAAACTCTCACCCAGTATTTGATCGAGGAGAGATCTAACTATCCCAAATCGTCCGGGGCATTCAATAGCGCCATAATCGCCATAGCGGTGGCTTGCAAAGCGCTATCGGGGAAGGTTTCACGAGGAGCCCTCACCGATGTTTTGGGCAGTTCAGACTCCACCAACACACACGGAGAGACGCAAAAAGCGCTGGATATTATCGCCCATGATACTTTTGTCCATTGCTTGCAAAATGGTGTCAATCTGCGTGGAATTGTCTCCGAGGAGAACGAAACACTTATCACTTTCGACGACGAGGAAGCCGACTACCTACTGGCCGTAGACCCTCTGGACGGCTCATCCAACATCGATGTCAACCTCTCCGTCGGTAGCATTTTCTCGCTTTTACGGCGCGATGAAAAAGCCACAGGCAAACTGACTGAGCAAGATTTTTTACAGCAAGGCACCGAGCAAGTGGCTGCAGGGTATGCCATCTATGGCCCCGCCACCATGTTGGTACTATCGGTGGGTAACGGCACACACGCCTTTACCCTCGACCCAGAAATTGGCGAATTCTTGCTCACCCAACGCAATCTGCAAGTGCCCGAGAGTTGCAGCGAGTTTGCCATTAACGCGTCCAACAGCCGCTTCTGGGAGCCGCCAATCAAACGCTATGTGGAGGAATGCTTAGCCGGCGTGGAGGGCCCGCGCGAACGCAATTTTAATATGCGCTGGATCGCCTCTTTGGTCGCGGAGGCCCATCGCATTTTCCAGCGTGGAGGCGTGTTTATGTACCCTCGCGACAACAAAGACCCAAGCAAAGCCGGCCGCCTGCGCCTGCTCTACGAGACAAACCCCATCGGCTATTTGATAGAACAAGCGGGTGGTCGAGCCAGCACAGGTGAATCCCCCATGCTGGAGGTCACACCCACCGAACTGCACCAGCGCATCGGCTTCGTCTTTGGCTCTCGCGAGGAAGTGGAGCGCATTGAGCGCTACAGCCAAGAGCCCGCAGAGCAAGGCCCAGAGACCCCCTTGTTTAATGAACGCGGCTTGTTCCGCAACGCCGACTAAAGGACCGCCACCATGTCAGTCAAGCATCCCATTATTTCAATCGCAGGCTCCTCAGGCGCGGGCACCACGTCGGTTACGCGTACCTTCGAGAAAATTTTTCACCGAGAAAATATAAATGCCGGCATCATCGAGGGCGACAGCTACCACCGCTACAACCGCAACGAAATGCGGCAGATGATGAAAGAACAGGAAGATGCGGGCAATAAAAGTTTTAGCCACTTCAGCGACGAAACCAATCTATTTGGCGAACTTGAAAAAACCTTCAAAAGCTATTCCGAAACCGGCCAAGCCAAAGTGCGTAAATACCTGCACAGCGACGAAGAAGCAGCTCCCTACGCACCTCTTCAACCGGGAGAGTTCACTCCATGGGAAGACTTAGATACCGACACCGATCTGCTCTTCTACGAGGGCCTACACGGGGCCATTAAACACGATGGCGTGGACGTGGCCCAGTACCCCGACCTGTTGATAGGTGTGGTGCCGGTGATCAACTTGGAATGGATCCAAAAGCTCCATCGTGACAAAGCCCAGCGCGGCTATTCTACCGAGGCGGTCACCGACACCATCTTGCGCCGTATGCACGACTACGTGCATTTTATCTGCCCGCAATTTCGCTACACGCATGTCAATTTTCAGCGCGTGCCCACGGTCGATACCTCCAACCCCTTTATCGCCCGAGATATCCCCACCGCCGACGAGAGCCTACTGGTGATACGCTTCGCCAACCCCAAGGGCATA
>JBMYWE010000073.1:0-2946 GCA_049607125.1 Granulosicoccaceae bacterium
TAGCAGCATGGGGGCTTGCTGGCTGAGGGCTTCAAACTCCTGTAGTACATAGGTGCGCAGGGCTTTGTAGCCGCCTTTGATCAGCGGAATCTCCACCCCAATCTCGGCTAGCCAAGCTTGAGTGGTACGCGAGCGCAAGCCACCGCGAAAGCAATACAAATGAGCGCCCGGGTTTTCGAGCAAGAACGTAGACCAAGCCTGCAAACGCTGCTGGCGGATCTCATCGGTGGCCAATTCCAGACCCCGTTCTATGGCGGCATCCTGGCCGTAGTCGGCGTAGTGTTTGCCGATTTCGCGACGTTGTTCGTCGTCGAGAATGGGGTGGTTGTGCGCCAGCGGAAATGCACCTTTGGCAAACTCTACAGGTGCGCGCACATCCAGCAGCGGTACATCGTCTAAAAAGAGACGGCGGTAGTTTTCTGTTTGCAGGGTTCGATGCTCGAAGGTCCAAGAGGCCCTATTATCGCCCATGCTGACTGGGGTTGACAGTGCTATTGAGTATATCGGCAAGAGGTCGTTCTCGGGGCAATTGATGCTCGCCTGCGCCAGTGCGAATACAACTTCACCATCGAGAGAACTCGGTGTTTCCGGTGCGACATCCTGTGTACTCGTTCGACTCAAGCTGTCGATTTTTTGGCTACAAAGCTCGACAGCTACCCCATTATCAGGGAATATCTACAAAATTTTATCTGGCCATCGCGCCTGTTGAACTATGTCATCACCCGTTCTATCGCTCGACAATATTCGCAAGCGCTTCGGTGAGCTTGAAGTGCTGCACGGTATCTCGCTGCAGGCGCAAAAGGGCGATGTGATCTCCCTAATTGGCTCTTCAGGCTCGGGCAAAAGCACTTTGTTGCGCTGCATCAATTTGCTTGAAATGCCAGACGAAGGGGAGATTCACATCGGCGATGAATCGATAGCACTGCAACACAACCGTCGCGGTGAGCGGGTCGCCAAAGATGAAAAACAGGTGCAACGGTTGCGCACGCGTGTGGGCATGGTGTTCCAACAGTTCAACCTCTGGGCGCATTTGACTATCTTACAAAATGTCACCGAGGCACCGATCCGCGTGCTCGGCATGGATAAAAAAGAAGCAGAGCAGGCAGCCTTGGAGTATCTGGACAAAGTTGGCATTGCCGATAAAGCCGACACTTATCCATCGTTCTTGTCCGGCGGTCAGCAGCAGCGTGCCGCCATTGCCCGTGCGCTGGCCATGCGCCCAGACGTTATTTTGTTTGACGAGCCCACCTCGGCCTTAGACCCTGAACTGGTGGGAGAGGTGTTGGCGGTGATGCGCCAACTGGCTGTTGACGGCACCACCATGATCACGGTTACCCACGAGATGAACTTCGCCCGAGACGTGTGCAATCAAGTGGTCTACCTACATCAAGGCTTGATCGAGGAGGCCGGCGACCCGCAACAGGTCTTTGCCAATCCCGCTTCGGCCAGGCTACAACAATTTTTGTCCAACAGTGCGTGACTCGGACGCGCCTGATTGACTGATCTATCCGAGTTGGAGAAAACCTATGATGAAAAAAACCGTCCTGGCGCTTGGTGCGTCCGTGATCCTCGGCAGCACTGCCATGGCCGCCGATACCGTGCGTATCGGTTCTGAAGGCGCCTACGCTCCTTGGAACTACCTCGACGACAGCGGAAAGTTGGCGGGTTTTGAAATCGACCTAGGCATGGATTTGTGCCAACGTGCCGAGCTGAGTTGCGAATTTGTCGCCAACGAGTGGGACAGCATCATTCCCAACCTACTGGCCGGCAACTACGACATGATCATGGCTGGCATGTCCATCACCGACGAGCGCAAAGAGACCATCGACTTCAGCGCCGATTATTTCCCGCCCGATCCATCCCGCTTTGTTGTTGCGAAGGGCAACAGCATCGATTTCGACAACCTCAAAGGTAAAAAAATCGGTGCTCAAGGCGCGACTATTCAGGCAGCCCACGTCGAGACAACTTACGGCGCGGACAACACCGTGTTGAGCTTTGAAACGCCGGATCAGTCGGTAGCTGACTTGATGGCAGGCAATATTGATGTGCTATTCGCCGACGGCGCATATCTCGAGCCCATCGTTGAAGGTTCGGGCGGCGCGGTAGAGTTCGCCGGCCCCGACGTCATGATTGGCGGCGGCGTGGGTATCGGCTTGCGCAAAGACGACGCTGATTTACAGGCAAAAATGGCGGCGGCGCTCGAGTCTGCCAAAGCTGATGGCACGGTCGACAAGCTGATTGCCGAGTACTTCGAGAAGGGACCTTTCTACGCCAACTAAATTTGGCGTGGTCAGTCTGCTGCAGCACAGCAGGTCAACCAGTGTCGGTGACCCAAACGCGGTTGCCGACATTACCTCAGCGAATAGATAAAACCCTATGCTTGAAAGCTTCAGCGCATGGCTCGGCGGCGCCTTTGGCACCGACCTGCAGGCCAGTTTTGACTATCTGACCAACGGCAAGCACCTGGCGTGGTATGCCAGTGTGCGCTATACGCTGATTGCCGCGGTAGGCGGCGCACTTTTGGCCGTGGTGTTTGGCTTGCTCGGGGCGGCCCTCAAAAACGCGAAATTCTGGCCCGCGCGCCTGCTCGGTGATTTCTACACCACCATTGTGCGCGGCGTGCCCGACGTGTTGTTTTTTTTGTTTTTCCCCTTGGCCTTTGAGCAGATGGTCGAGTATTTTTTTGCGCAATCGGCGTGCACGGCCACCGAACTTGCTACCAGCACGGCCTGGCCACCCTGCAGTGCTGCTCAATGGTATCTGGGCAGCACCGAGTACCTCGTCCTCGCCTGTGTCTCGCTGGGAATTGTCTACGGGGCTTTTTCGGCCAATGTTATTCACGGTGCCCTCAAAGCCGTGCCGCGTGGCCAACTGGAAGCCGCACAGGCCTACGGCTTTAGTAAGCGCGATGTGTTTTGGAAATTTCAGGTGCGGCAGATGTGGGTA
>JBMYWE010000073.1:2956-9194 GCA_049607125.1 Granulosicoccaceae bacterium
GGGTATACGCTCTGCCGGGCCTCTCGAATGTGTGGATGCTATTGCTCAAGGCCACCTCGTTGCTTTCACTGCTGCAGATAGCCGATATCGTGCAGTGGGCCGGACGCCTTGGCGCCCCCAACTACTTCGCTCGGGTAGGGCCTATTCACGGGGACTGGCGCTGGAAATACTACCTTGCGCTGTTTGTCTTTTACATTTTGATGGCAATGCTCTCTGAGCGGTTTTTTAACCGACTACAAGCGCGCGCCAGTCGCGGCATGTTGCGAGACGCCTAATCATGGAAGCCTTTACTCAAATCCCCTTAGTGGCGGACATGATTATTCTCGCTAAACCCGCGCTTTATAATCTGTACTTTGCGCTGGTTTCTATTCCCTTTGGGTTTCCGCTGGCCATTTTGCTGGCCGTCGCCAAGGCGAGCGACAATAAATGGGTCTCGCTACCTGCGCGGGGCTACATCTATGCTTTTCGTGGCTCGCCGCTGTTCATACAGTTTTTTATGTTCTACTCCTTTGCACTGGCGTTTAATCTCAGTCACTGGAAGCCTTGGGGCATCGATCATATCGTGTTGCACCCTTTGTTTCTGGGGCCGCTGGTGCTGGTATTTAATACCTGCGCTTACGCCGCAGAAATATTTTACGGTGCACTCAAAGCCGTGCCTCGTGGCGAATTGGAGGCGGCCAAAGCAGTGGGTATGAGTCGCTGGCAAGTATTTCGCACCGTCAAGTGGCCCAATATGATTCGTCTCGCTTGGCCTGCGTACACCAACGAAGTGGTGTTTTTGTTTCACGCCACGGCCCTGGTGTATTTCACTCTGCCGGTGATCAACGAGCAAAAAGATCTCATGAACAAGGCGGGTGAACTGTTCGAGAAGGACTACAACGTCTTTTTGCATTTCTCGGCGGCAGCGTTGTACTTTTTGCTCATCTCCATCTGCATTTTTTATGTTTTTGGTCTGATACACAAGCACCTCAACCGGCACTTGGTCCGTGAGCGCACCAGCAAGCTGCGTTTTAAACCGCAGTACATACGCTAGCCATCGTATCTGGTGTCGAATTAGTTTGTTCTGCCGCGCGCGAGGCGCTCTAGCAAGCATAGCGTAAGAGGCGGGGGCTAAGAAAAGAGGGGGCGAGCACTTGCCCCATCGAACCCTGACACACCGAAAGCAAACGGATGCGACCATTGGAGCAACCGATGGCATACGCCCTGCTAAAATCACCAAGTGCTGTTTCACTGGTCGCTCCCTTGCCTCAACCCAAAAAAACATCTCGCTTCGCCGCGCTAATCTGCCGTCGGGTCAACGTGGCGCTCGCCTGCTGTCTGTGGGCTTCGAGTTCCTTTGCCTTGGAATGCCGCGAGTGGCAGGGGGATACCAGTGCGCTCGAGGGCAAGACCATTGGTACGGTCAGTGTCATTGCGCGCGATATATTCAATACGGCTCTCCAAGAAGAGAGCCGTTGGGTTCATCGGCTAGCCAATAATCTTCACTATCAAACACGGCGAGAAACGGTCGCCAAACTGCTTCTTTTTGCCGAGGGAGACCTCTTTTCGCAGCGTGTGTTGGATGAGTCCGAACGGCTTTTGCGTGCCCAGAGGTTTCTCGCCAGTGCGGATATTCGCGTACTGCAGGTCTGCGGCGAACAAGTGTGGATTCGGGTGCAAACCAACGATACCTGGAGCACCATACCGGAGGTTTCACTCAGCCGAGTGGCCGGCGAGAGTCAGCGTAAAATAGCGCTCGAAGAAAACAACTTGTTTGGCCGCGGGCAGGAGCTGGCTTTTAGTTTCGAAGACGACATCGACCGCACCAGTCGCACCTTGAAGTACAAACATCGTGACTGGAATGGCAAACGGCGCTTGCTGGAGGTGGAGTTTCAAAACAACGAGGACGGTGAACGCTACGAGTTGTCTATTGCCAAGCCTTTTTACAGCCTGAACGATACGCGCAGTTGGGGGGTGGCCGGTCACTTTGGCAGGCTCAGTGCCGAGCTCTATGATGACGGTGAAGAAGTTGAGAGCATGGGCATGGAGCAGCGCTATCTGGATATCAACCGCAGTTGGTCGCGAGGCCTGCAAAACAAAAAACTAGACCGCTGGACAGCGGGTTTTCGCATCGATGAGCGAAGTTTTTATTTAGTGGACGACAGTGTCGCAAGCGAGCCCTTTGAGAACCGCCGCGAGCGCTTTCCCTATATACGCCTAGAGCACATCGACGAAGCTTTTGTTGAAATGCGCCATATTCGTCAACTCACGGGTATTGAAGATATCAATCTCGGCAAGCAATACAGCGTTGAAATTGGTTATGGTACTCGCGCTTGGGGAGCGAGCCTCGATGGTTTGATGCTGCAAATAAATTACAAGCGCGGAAAGCGTTGGCGAGGTGACAGTCTACTGCTGACCGATGCTTGGTTTGAAACCCAAATCGCCAGTGGCGACCTGTTGCATCAGCGCATCGGTGCCCGAGGCCAGTTGCACAAGCGCATCAGTGAGAAAGAGCAGTTTTTTGTCGAACTGATGTTGGACACCGGGCACGAACTCCACCCGGAGGTACAGCTGGCACTCGGTGGGGAGACGGGCCTGCGCGGTTACGAATTCCGAGAACAGACGGGCAACCGCCTTGCACGGTTGACTACCGAGCTGCGCCATTACCCCGACTGGCACCCCTGGCACTTGTTGCGATTTGGCGCAGCGCTGTTTGTGGACTATGGCTCTGCTTGGACAGCGGGAGGGCAATCTCCCGACTGGTTATGGGATGTGGGCATTGGCCTGCGACTGGGGTCTTCTCGATCTTCCTCCGGTCGAGTTTTGCATTTGGATTTCGCCGCCCCTGAAGGCAGGGGCAAGCCGCAGTGGACGGCGACCGCCAAATTGCACTTCTGAATAGCTCTACTGAAAGGCTGTCTCGGTGAAGCTGCGAAGTTTGCGTGAGTGCAGGCGCTCCGGTGGCATTTGTGCCAGTTTTTGCATCGCCAGAATGCCAATGCGCAAGTGTTGCTCCACTTGCTGATGGTAGAAGGCGGTGGCCATGCCGGGAAGTTTAAGCTCTCCGTGCAGCGGTTTGTCAGAGACGCATAGCAGGGTGCCGTAGGGCACGCGGAAGCGAAAGCCATTGGCGGCGATTGTGGCTGACTCCATATCCAATGCGATAGCGCGTGATTGTGACAGGCGACGCACGGGCTCACGCTGGTCTCGCAGCTCCCAGTTGCGGTCGTCGATCGTAGCCACCGTGCCGGTGCGCATCACTTGCTTGAGCTCGTTGTCACTGCGACCGGTGATCTCTCCCACGGACTCCTGTAGCGCCACCTGCACTTCTGCTAGAGCAGGGATCGGAACCCACACGGGCAGGTCCGCGTCCAGAACGTGGTCTTCTCGTACATAGGCGTGAGCTAAAACATAATCCCCCAATCGCTGCGATTGGCGCAGACCAGCGCAGTGTCCCAGCATAAGCCAGGCGTGCGGCCGGAGCACTGCTACGTGGTCGGTGATGGTTTTGGCATTGCTCGGTCCCACGCCGATGTTCACCAGCGTAATGCCGCTCTTGTCGCCTCGTTTGAGATGGTAGGCGGGCATTTGCGGTTGACGTACCTCAGCTGTTTTGTTGGCGGGCTCTTCGCCCGCGCGCAGCACCACATTGCCAGGCTCTACCAATTCGGTATATTCGCCGCGCTGCAAGGCTTCGCGGGCGTATTGACAAAAACCATCGACGTAGAATTGGTAGTTGGTGAATATCACGTAGTTTTGAAAGTGTTCGGCGCGTGTGGCGGTGTAGTGCGCCAGCCGAGCCAGAGAGTAGTCCACCCGTTGGGCGGTAAACACGGACAAGGGGAGGGGCTGCCCCGGCGTCGGTTCATGCGTGCCGTTGGCAATATGGTCATCCGTGGTGGCCAAGTCAGGGGTATCAAAAATATCGCGCAGTGGGCGATCGAGCTCTTCTAGGTTGGCCTCTACGTGCATTTTGTCGCCAAAAGCAAAGTGCAACGGAATGGGCGTTTGCGATTCACTGACGGTAATTGGCATGCGGTGGTTTTTCACTAGCTGCGACAGCTGCTCGACCAGATAGCTATGATAGAGCTGCGGCCGCGTGATGGTGGTTGAAAAAATCCCCGGACCACTGGTGTAGCCGTAAGAGAGGTGCGTGTCCGCTGGAGCATGCGAGCGGTTCTCTATAGAGACCTGCGGGTAGAAGGCGCGTACACGATGTTTGGGCAGTTGTGCACCTTTGGCTATCTGTTCAAAGGCCTCGCGCAGAAAAGCCGTGTTTCTCTCATATAGTGCTTCTAGGCAGGCAACTGCGTCACTGGCGTGCTCGAACACCATGGGTGCTTGTGGCGGCGGTGAAATATAGCTCTGTTCTGACACGATTAACTGTTCTCCTCGAAGTTGGCTCGGATGGCTCACGGGACGCCTTGGTAGAGCGGAATTTTGAGTTCGTTACAATCTCTAAGCGATACTTGCAAGAATGCTCGGAGGTTGCACCTACTCAATAGGCATAAGGCTAGAACACCTACAACTGGCCTGCGCTGACTAATCAAATCAGAGCTTGGTCGCCCACTAGCTGAGAATCGCTCGGAAAGTTGCAATTATCCACGCGAATGCATGATACTGCCTATCAGTGCAGCATACATCAGGCGATAATTGCGTATGGAAGAGGCAGGGGCAAAGCTGAGTAGCAGCGTGGACGAAACACGTGACTACATCGCCGCTGTGGGCTTGAGGGTACGTGAGTTGCGTGAGCAACGCGGGTTGTCACGCCGCCGATTGTCTGAGATATCGGGGGTTTCGCAGCGCTATCTGGCACAGCTTGAAACGGGAGCAGGCAATATCACCATTGGTCTGCTTCGCTCGGTGGCCCGCGCGATTGGTTGCAGCGCAGCCGAGCTGGCTGCCGAGATCACGGGGCCAGATGCGCAAATAGCCGAATTGCTGCATCACTACCGCAACGCCAGCGACAAGCAACAGCTGCGCCTGTTGACCCTACTCAGACCGCAAACCGGCCAACCCAATCGCGCTAATCGATTGGCCTTGATCGGCATGCGTGGGGCGGGTAAATCAACCCTGGGCCAGCTGCTTGCCAAGCAGTGCAAAGCGCCGTTGCTCGAGCTCAATCGGCACATAGAACAGCACAGCGGCATGACCATTGCCGATGTGATGGCCATCTACGGGCACGAAGGCTACCGACGCATGGAGCGACAATCACTCGAAGCCCTGGCGCTTGAAAACGACCGCATGATTCTCGCCGTCTCTGGTGGTGTCGTGAACGACGAGCACACCTATGCCTTGCTGAGGCATCGATGTCACACTATTTGGCTCAAGGCCACGCCGGAAGAACACATGGCTCGGGTACGTGCGCAGGGTGACTTCAGGCCGATGGCTGGCCATCCTTCAGCGATAGGTGAGTTGCGTGAAATCTTGGCGGCGCGCGAGCCTCTTTACGCCCAGGCCGACGTTGAACTGAACACATCGGAAAAAACACTCGACGAGAGCCTGCAACACCTGAAAAAGCTTGTCGAAGACAACGGTTTTTTGGGCGATAGCTCCTCATCTATTCCGTTGGCAACATTAGTCAGCTCTTAGTTTCCGCTAGTCTCCCCGATAAAAAGCCTGCCTGGCGATGTCAATCCTCGCTGCGTTGTCGCTGTGTTTTTGGTCAACAGCGTTTACTTGCCTGCCTGTATATTTATCTAACTAATTGAAAATTCATTGGATTTCCGGGCATAGCATCGGTTTTTCCTGCTGTTTATATGAACAATGATTCTGCATATGAATTATTAGTTGGGTTAGATGCTTGATAGTTGCAGGTGAGACTTGTTACATTAGCCCCCACATTAAGCAGATAGCTGTAATTCGGAGAGAGAGTATGAGCGCTCAGAGCCTGTCAGACTCCATGGTGAAAGCCCCCTCGGTCCCTGGGCCACACGCTGGTTACATGCCAGGTTTTGGCAATGATTTTGAAACAGAAGCACTGCCGGGCGCGTTACCGCAGGGCATGAACAGCCCTCAGAAGTGCAACTATGGTTTGTACGGTGAGCAACTCTCCGGTACCGCTTTTACGGCGCCGAGCCATCAGAATGAGCGCACTTGGTGCTACCGCATTCGTCCTTCGGTTAAACACTCCAGCCGCTACGAAAAAATAGACGTACCCTATTGGAAGTCGGCACCCAATATCCCGGAAGACATCACGAGTCTTGGGCAATACCGCTGGGACCCTGTGCCGCACACCGGTGAAGATAACAGCTGGGTC
>JBMYWE010000074.1:0-9179 GCA_049607125.1 Granulosicoccaceae bacterium
TGCGGTGGTCAATAAGCGCCGCTAGGGAAGTCGACTTACCCGTACCTGTTCCACCTACAAACAACACCAAACCGCGCTTGACCATGATGATCTTGCGCAGTATTTCAGGCAGTTTGAGGTCATCTGCACTGGGAATATCCATCTTAATGTTGCGCGCCACAATCGATACTTCATTGCGTTGCTGGAAGATATTGATTCGAAAACGCCCCACTTTGGCAATTGTGCGCGCCGGGCTTCGTCGGCATTGCCGCGAAATTGCTCTCGTTGCTCTTCGTCCATCACCGATTGAGCAATCTCGTGGACCTGACCGGGCAGTAAGCGCTCACCACTCAACGGCGTCAGCTCACCTTCCACCTTCATACAAGGGGGCGCACCAGTGCTCAGATACAAATCTGATCCATCTTTTTCAGCCAAGATTCGCAACCAAACATCTATATCCATCAAACCCATTCCTCAATTAACTGGTCTTAGTAGGAGTAGCTAAACAGCGAGCTATCGAGTAACAACATTGTTAGGTAGCTAGCAATCGCTACGCCGAAGATCAATTCCACCACTCGAGTTACCCTCACCTTCGGCTTTAAAAACCAAAATGTAATATTGTTATATTTCTAAGAATATATAGGATTAGCTTCGCTCTACATCCTCCGATGCTCCTAGATTGGGGGCGGTGCTACACTTGCCTGTTACCCCACCTTCCGAGAACAAGCACCATGGCCATTCAATGGTTTCCAGGCCACATGCACAAAGCACGCAGGCAGATCGAAGAGATCCTGCCGCAGGTCGATGTCATCATCGAAGTACTGGACGCCCGTCTACCATTTAGTAGCGAAAATCCCATGATCGCCGAGCTTCGCGGGGAAAAACCTAGCCTCAAACTACTCAACAAGGCCGACTTGGCCGACGCAGACCTCAACCAGATCTGGATTGATGAGATCGAGCAGCGCGACGGACAAAGCGCCCTCGCCATACAACCAGACAAACAAGATTTGCAGCAACTAGTCATAAAGAGCTGTGCCAATCTGTTACCGCCTCGGCACAACAAGCCCGCACCCACCGCGTTGATTGCCGGTATACCCAACGTGGGCAAGTCCACGCTAATCAACCGTTTGGCCGGTCGCACGGTAGCCAAGACTGGCAATGAGCCCGCCGTTACCCAGAGTCAGCAGCGCGTGGGTCTAGCGGACGGATTTCAATTGCTAGACACCCCTGGCATGCTCTGGGCACGGGTGCGTAACGAGGCCAGCGGCTACCGATTGGCACTCACAGGTGCCATCAAAGACACAGCTTTAGATCACACTGAGGTTGCCTTTTTTGCCGCCAGCGCGCTGGCCGATCGCTACCCCAGTCGATTGACTGAACGCTACCAATTGGACGCCTTGCCCTCCACTGAACTCGAGCTGCTGCAAGCCATCGGCGCGCGGCGCGGCTGCTTGGGCAAAGGTGGCGAAGTCAGCTTCGACAAGGTGGCCAAAGTCCTACTCACCGACCTACGCAGTGGAAAATTGGGCCGCCTCACCTTAGAGACTCCCGAGATGATTCAAGCTGAGATGGAAAAAACGGAGCAGCTGGAGGCCGAGCGAGCTGCCAAAAAAGAAGCCCGACTGGCGCGACGCAAGAAGAAAAAATGAGCTTAGCAGCCCTCTAGTCAGCCATTTTAAGCACCGTGACACGCTACTAACGGCGATTTGTGAACTGCGTCGACTTTTGACTGTAACGGTTTCGATACAGTCGCCCCATGAATATTTTTGCGACAACCCGACGCCCAGCCACGGGCTTGGCCATTCTCCTGGCAACCTCCGCGTTGACAGCCTGTTCGGACTCGGATAACGCGGACACCTCTGCGCTCAGAAACCAAAGCAACGCACCAACAGCTGCCAACCAATGCTTGGCCTTAGCGGATCCTGGAGACAGCTATACCGGTCAACTCGCTGCGTTGGTGCAAGACAACGACAGCGATGCGTTTAGCTACACTTTGGCAAGTGCAGCAAGCCAGGGACTGGTAGACATCGATTGGCGCAGCGGCAGCTACACCTACAGTCCGAACACCAATTCGCGCGGATTCGCTGACTATTTCGTCTACCGCGTGAAAGACGAGGACGGAGAGACGTCAACCGGTGTAGTGAACCTCGTCTACGGCGCGTTGAGGGTCATGCCCGTGGGAGATTCCATCACCTTTGGGGTAGAGCGATACACCGGTGCCACCGGCGACCTGCCCGTGGTCAATCACGCTGTGGGCTACCGCCAGTTCTTGCACAACACACTGCGTGATGAGGGCTACACGGTAGATTTTGTCGGGCCGGAGCGCGCCGGTTGGGATGCTGGGCTGAACGATGCAGAACACGCAGGATTCCCAGGTTGGCGAGCAACGGAGCTTGCCTACGGCCGTGCTTCCGATCCGGCCAAGGGCAATATTCTCAACTGGCTTGAAGACACCCCGGCAGATGCGCTTTTAGTGCACGCAGGCACCAACGACAACACGCGCGATGCAAGCGTGCTCAGCCCGCTATTGGATAGAGTTCAACAGTGGCAGGCCAACAACCACCCCGTCGACACCCTGCTCGCTAGTATCATCGATCAACGACGTGACAGCTTTCACAATCGGGCGCACCTAGATGTGTTTAACGCAGGCGTGGAGAACTTGGCTCCACTCTACGAGAACACTTTTTATGTAGACCAGTACAGCGCCTTAGATTGGAACACAGACTTGAGCAGCTATGCCCTGGATTCGGTAGGCTTACACCCCAACACCAGCGGGTACCGGAAAATGGCAGATAAATGGTTTGCTGGTATGCAGCAAGCCGGGCTGCTGAACAAATGCCCTGACCAGAATTAGTCTTAAAGGACGAGGAACAATCGAACCTACAGGTTGGCCACCTGTAGGTTCTTTGCTGCGCTCAGGTATCGAAACGAGGCTTGGTTAAAGCTCTTATTTACTTGGCACCGTCGACAGCCGCCTGCACCATCGGTGCGAGCTCACCTTTCTCAAACATTTCAACAGTGATATCACAGCCGCCGATCAGCTCACCTTGAACATAGACCTGCGGGAAAGTCGGCCAATCGGCAAAGCTTGGTAGATGCTCGAAGATATCAGGGTTGGCAATCACATTGACGAAAGCGAACTCGCGATCACACTGCTTGAGCACCTCAGCTGTACGCGAAGAGAAACCGCACATGGGCATGGAAGGCGTGCCCTTCATGTAGATAATGACAGGGTTGGTGGTGACTTGTTCTTTGATTTTATCGAGTGTTTCTTGCATGTTTATCTCCAGAATACAAATGCAGTCCTACTGAGTTTGAAATAAAACTCCTTGGACACTGAGTTAAATGTGTTGCTGCATCCATAGCTCTAACAGAGCCAAATGCCACAACTTGCTGCCCTGCAAGCGGGTAAAATGCTGGTCCGGTTCGGCCAGCAACTTGTCCACATAGGCGCGATTGAACAACCCGCGTTGCCGACACGCGTCTGCGTTGAGAATATCGCGCATAAAATCTAGTACTTCGCCCCGAACAAACTTCAAGGCTGGCACCGGAAAGTAAGCCTTGGGGCGGTCGATAATCGCGTCCGGCACTATGCCGCGCGAAATGTCTTTCAAAATACCTTTGCCGCCCTGCCCCAACTTGAGCCTAGCTGGCATGCCTGCCACCAACTCTACCAGTTCGTGGTCCAGAAAAGGCACGCGTGCCTCCAGACCAAAGGCCATAGTCATATTGTCTACCCGTTTGACCGGATCATCGACAATCAAAGAGCCGGTGTCCATCGCCAGCACGCGATTGACGTACTCACCTTCACCGTATTGCTTGAGCAAGCCCGCCACATAGGCGCTGCTGACGTCACCGTCGGTGTGGTATTCGGGGTCAATCATCTGCAACCACTCACTGTGGTCGCGGTCGAAGTAGCGACGACTAAAACGCGTCAGATCGTCTTCGCCCTCAGCCTTGTGCATCTCGGGGTACCAAAAATACCCGCCAAAAACTTCATCCGAGCCTTGGCCGCTTTGCACCACTTTTACTTCTTGTGCGACGCGCTCGGATAGCAGGTAAAAAGCGGCCGCGTCTTGCCCCACCATAGGCTCGGCCATGGCCGCCACCGCCTCGGGCAATCGGCGCATTAAATCTTGATTGGGCACCTGAAACTGGTGGTGCCGTGTACCGTACTGCTCGGCCACCATGTCGGCGAACTCGAATTCGTCCCCGCGCTCCTCCGGTTGATCTTCAAAACCCACAGTAAAAGTCTGCAGATTTGTGGCTCCGGCCTCGGCCAACAACCCGACTAAAATGCTGGAATCTAGGCCGCCGGACAAGAGCACGCCCACCGGTACATCGGCGATCTCTAATCGGCGCTTAACCGCCACGCGCAAAGCCTCATGGGTGGCTTCGCGCCATTCTTCGTCGCTGCGTGCCTCACCGTCGGCCGCCGACAATTGCCAGTAGCGACGCTTGCGCGGATGCTCGCCCGCCTTGATACGCAGTGTATGCCCTGGCTCGAGCTTGCGAATGCCGCGCATCAGGGTGTAGGGCGCAGGTACTGAGGCGTGCAACGTAAGCTGGTGATGCACGGCAATCGGGTCGATGCGGGTATCTATGTCGCCGCTCGCGAGCAGCGCTTGGGTGTTCGAAGCCCAGCGAAAGCGGTCGCTGGTATGACTGAAATACAGGGGTTTGATACCCATGCGGTCGCGTCCCAGCAACAGCGATTTATCGCGCGCGTCCCAGATGGCAAAGGCAAACATACCCGAGAGTCTGGAAACAAAATCGTCACCCCACTGTCCGTAGGCGCGCAAGATCACTTCGGTATCGCCGCTTGAGACAAACTGATGCCCCAACGATTGCAGCTCCTCGCGCAGTTGCGGGTAGTTGTAGATCGAGCCATTAAAAACAATGGCATTGTCGGTGTGCTTGTCGAGCATGGGCTGGGCCGATCGATCGGACAGATCGATAATCGATAATCGACGGTGCCCCATTTGCACGGGTCCATCGCTGTGCCTTCCAGCAGCATCCGGACCACGGCGCTCAATAGCTGGCAGCATGCGCGAGATGACGTCCGCGTCAGGTCGGCTATTGTCTAGGCGCAATTCGCCGCAAATTCCACACATCTGTTGTCTTAGCTCTACAAGGTTTTAGTCAGGGCAAACGGGGACACGAGGCCGCACCGGCGCGCATTCTTGCGGTTTTTATAGCTGCGCTGAATGCCAAAACGGGCTGCGCACTGAGTGTCGCAACCCGTCGGGTATCGCATTGCAAACGCGGACTAGCCGCGCCTACAATTCTTAGGACGCAGCAAAGCGCTCAGATACCTTGGCCCAGTCAACTACATCCCACCACGCCTTGATATAGTCAGGGCGCTTGTTTTGGTAGCGCAAGTAGTAGGCGTGCTCCCACACGTCCATGCCCAACAGAGGCTCACCCTTCTCATCGGCACAATCCATCAGCGGGTTATCTTGGTTTGGAGTAGAAGTCACAACCAGTTTGCCGTCTTGCTTGATTAACCAAGCGAAGCCAGAGCCGAAGCGGGTCATCCCAGCCACAGTGAGCTTCTCTTTGAGCGCGTCGAGAGAGCCGAATTCAGCGTCAATGGCAGAGGCCAAATCGCTGCTCGGCGCGCTGCCGCCGTTACACATGCTGTTCCAGTAGATGATGTGGTTATAGAAACCACCGCCGTTGTTGCGGACAGCGGGCGCATGCGTACCAGCAGCAGCAAGGATCTGCTCCAGCGACTGGTCTGCTAGCGGCGTGTCTTTGATCGCAGCCATAAAGTTGGTGTGGTAGGCGCGGTGGTGGCGATCGTAGTGGATCTCCATGGTCTGAGCATCGATGGACTGCTCGAGCGCGGTAAAGTCGTAGGGCAAATCGGGGAATTCAAAAGACATCTGGACACACCTATTAGGTTGATCTGATTGATTGTTTTGTCACTCTGGCGTCACGTTCCAGCGCGTCAAACGCACACCGCCACTCTGCGCAGCGGACAAGGCATTCTACATGGTGTCCGGTGCGATGGAAATCAAGGGGTGTATCTCAACACATCACAATACTATGCAATGTGTCAGACAGGAGATACACTGATAGATTGCCTGTCGCACGGTGAAGCACTCCTTTGCGACTTTAGCCATTACTTTAAAGGATCTTTCGATGAGTGCCTTGATGACGACTTATAGTCCTCTTTCTATTTCACTCAGCCACGGCGAAGGTGCGTGGGTATGGGACGAAGACGGCAATCGCTACCTCGACGGTTTCGGTGGAATAGCGGTCACGGCATTGGGGCACGCGCATCCGCGTATCACGCGAGCTATTGCTGAGCAAGCACACAAGATCATCCACTGCTCCAATATATTCACTGTCAGCGAACAAGAAAAAACCGGACAAGCACTGTGCGACATTTCTGGCATGGAGCGAGTGTTTTTTTGCAACTCCGGCGCCGAGGCCAATGAAGCAGCGCTCAAAATAGCGCGGCTGCACGCACGCACCCGAGACATTGCCAAGCCCAAAGTCATTGTGATGGAGCAGTCCTTCCATGGGCGCACCATCGCCACACTCTCAGCCACTGGTAACGCCAAAGTCCACGCCGGCTTTGAGCCATTGGTTGAAGGTTTTGTGCGCGTGCCGTTTAACGACTTGCAAGCCATTGAAGCAGCAGCCAAAGAACACACTGACATCGTGGCCATCCTAGTCGAGCCCATTCAGGGCGAAGGTGGCATCCACGTACCTGCCCCCGCCTACCTCGAGGGGCTGCGCTCTCTCTGCGATCAACACAACTGGTTGCTGATGCTGGACGAAATCCAATGTGGCATGGGCCGCACCGGTAAATGGTTCGCCTACCAAAACACCAGCGCACTGCCCGATGTCGTTTCCGTTGCCAAAGCGCTGGGCAATGGCGTACCCATCGGGGCCTGCATGGCGCGAGGCGCCGCTGCCGAGCTCATGCAACCGGGCAACCACGGCACGACCTTTGGCGGCAACCCGCTGAGCTGCCGGGTGGCCTCGGAGGTGATCGCGGTGATGCAGGAGCAAAACCTCCCAGCCCGCGCCAAAGAACTGGGTGAGCGCATGATCGGCAGGCTGCGCGATGCACTGGACGATGTACCCACGGTAGTGGAAGTTCGCGGCCTCGGACTAATGATCGGTATCGAACTCGACCGCGACCCCAACCCCGCCCGCGAAGCGGCCGCCAGACACGGCGCATTGGTCACCACCGCCGGCGGCAACGTTCTGCGCCTGCTACCGCCCTACATACTCAGCGATGACGACGCGGATTCGCTGGTCGATAAAGTCGCCGAGGCGCTACGCGCCGAGCAAGCCTGAGGGATTTCCTGTGACGACTAGACACTTTTTGGTCGATGACGACCTGAGCACCACCGAATACAAGCAACTACTGGCCCGTGCCGCCGAGCTCAAAAAACTGCAAAAAGCCGGTACTTTGCATCACACCTGCGCGGGCAAAGCGATGGCGATGGTTTTTGAAAAGTCATCGACGCGCACCCGCATCTCCTTTGAAACTGGCATGTTTCAGCTCGGAGGTCACGCCCTGCACCTGAGCTCTCGCGATACGCAGCTCGGTCGCGGCGAACCCGTTGAAGACACCGCCCGCGTGTTCAGCGAGATGGTCGATATTGTGATGATTCGAACCTTCGAACAAAGCACCGTCGAAACCCTCGCCAAGACCGGTAGTATCCCTGTAATCAACGGTTTAACCGACGACTACCACCCCTGCCAATTGCTGGCCGACATGCAGACCTGGTTCGACAACCGCGGTGACATTCAGGGCGCGACTGTCGCTTGGGTGGGTGACGGCAACAATATGTGCAATTCGTATATACGCGCGGCACGGCTGCTGGACTTCAATCTTGTTGTTGCCTGCCCCGAGGGCTTCGAGCCCCCCGAACGCCATGAGAACGATGGCAACCGAGTTCGCATTGTGCGCGACCCTCGTGAAGCAGCTCAAGGTGCGGACCTTATCGCCACGGATGTCTGGGCCAGCATGGGCCAAGAAGAAGACGCCAAGGCGCGCAATGCCGCTCTCGGCAGCTACTGCGTCGACGATGCCGTCATGGCTGAATCTAACCGAGACTCACTTTTTATGCACTGCCTGCCCGCTCACCGAGGCGAAGAGGTCACCGCCTCGGTAATTGATGGCGAGCGCAGTATTGTGTGGGAGCAAGCCGGTAACCGATTGCACGCACAAAAAGCGCTGGTCGAATTTCTACTCAATTCCTAGCTTCATCATCGTGGGCAGACAAACCGTCTGTCCACTGGCAATTTTATTGCTTGTTCTAGGCAGGAACTAACAACTAGCCCAGGACAAACATGAACACCCCCCGACACCGCGTATTTCTGATTCATATCGCCATCAGCACGACGCTGATGCTGATTTTGCTCAGCATTATGTTGCTCTGGTGGTACCCCAAGGGGCTATTTGGCATCGCCGGGGGCTGGGATGGATTAAAAATTTTGCTGCCCATCGACATGGTACTCGGCCCAACCCTCACATTGGCGTTCTACAAACCAGGCAAAAAGAGCGCTGTTTTTGATCTCAGCGCAATCGCTTGCGTACAGTTGCTGGCGCTGAGCTACGGCGCCTTTGCAGTCTACTCCCAACACCCACTGGCGCTAGTATTGGCCGAGGGGGAGCTGCAGACTTTGACGCCCACCGATTACAAGGCGGCTCTGGCTAAGCTCAAAGCAGACGAGCAGCAGGCCAACAACCCGCACGACCTAGACAACAACACGCCGCCCGTCGTCGTGGCCAAGCCTTACGCGCCAGAGCACTACGGACAATATCTGGCGGCCGTACTCAACGGCGGACTAGAGCTGGCCCATCGCGCTGAACGCTACCAAGACTTGGCCACAGGGCGAGACGCATTTGAGGCTTCCTTGTTGAGTGCAGAATCCGCAACACAGAAGCTCGAATTCGATTTGGACGACGACCACGACTACATGGCCCTGCGCAGTATGTTTGGCCGAGGTATCGCAGCTTTTTCGAAAAAAACCGGAGAATTGGTCAGGGTATACCCCGAATCCAGCGCGCCATCGCGCGCTGCTCTGAGCCGAGAAAACTGAGAAATGATGCACAAAAATGTGCATCAAGAAATTTGATCTACTAATTCCGCCCCACCTTTGTGCAGCAAGCACTATGCTGCACCACACCATTGACTACCTACTAGCGCCATATTGCCACTATCAGGCTA
>JBMYWE010000075.1:0-9090 GCA_049607125.1 Granulosicoccaceae bacterium
GCGACCGGGGGCCAGTCGACGCAAAATAGCCACTTGCTCGGCGTTAAAGCTCGCCACTTGATCGGAGCTAAATCGCCAGAAGGCAAGTTGGTGTGCCGGATTCAGCTCGGTCACCGCCTCGACGGGCGGGTCAATCTCATCGAAAGTCGCATACTCCATTGACCAAAAAACGTTGCTCCACGCCAAATTGAGCGCGTCGATGTTGTCATATTTGCGGCGACACCACACCCTAAATGCGCTTGCCGCGTTGTCGGAATAGTCGAGGATGGTACTGTGGCAGCCGTACTCGTTATCAGTCTGCCAAGCTACAATCGCCGGGTGTTGCCCGTAGTGCTCGGCCATCGCCTCGACTATGGTGTGGCAGCGTTGACGATAACTCTCGGACGAAAAACTGTAGTGACGGCGTGAACCAAAGCCTCGCGCACGCCCACGCGCGTCGCAGGCCAAGATACCGGGATCGGCATTCACCAGCCACTTCGGCGGACAAGCGGTCGGTGTGCCCATCACCACTTGCATGCCCTGTTGGTGTAGCGTCTCCACCGCTCTGTCCAACCAGTCAAAGCGCAACGCGCTGTGCTCGGTTGGCTGAAACCGACTCCAGGCAAACTCCCCCACCCGCACGACGCTGATACCGTTCTCGCGCATCATTGTGACATCGCGCGCCCAATCGGACTCGGGCCAGTGTTCCGGATACCAGCAAACACCGAGCTTCATGCTGAGATACCCTCCCCACTTGCCATACCTTCTGGGTTCTGCTTTAGCAGAACGCCCGCCAAAACCACAGCACCGGCTTCTTCGGCTAAAGCCGAACCCACACTTAACACCGCGCTCTGTGGGTTCTGCTTTAGCTGAACAGACGCTTCAACTGCTGCACCGGTTTTTTCGGCTAAAGCCGAACCTACAGTTGCCCGGTTCACGCGATCACCTCGCGCAGGTGCTCGGCGGCTGTTTCGGGTTGGACTGGGTTGACGATATTGCCAGCCGATTGCTCAAAACCACCCAGGTATTTCAGCTTGCCCGGCTCACGCAACGGCGGCTGACACACTAAGTGGAACTGCCAGTGGGCATTGTCGGCAAGACCGTCGCAGGGGGCGTTGTGCAACATGGTGATGTTGGCGGCCTCCCCGCCAAACAACGCGTTGTAGCCTCGCACCAGCCGCTGGTAGACATCCCCAAGTTCAGCCAGCTGGGCGATACTCAGGGCACCTAGATGCGGGGCATGGGTACGCGGCACTATCCACACCTCATAGGCGTATCGCGCGCTCCAAGGCACCATCGCCACCCAGTGCTCGCCCTGTATTATCTGCAAGGCCTGCCAGCTAGGCTGAAGCAATAAATCAAGCAACAACACATTGCCTGCTGCCTGCGCGTATTGCGTTTGTGCCTGACGCATCCGCTGGGCGCTATCACTGACAAAAGACGCCGCGTAGACCTGCCCGTGGGGGTGCAAATTGGAAACCCCGACCGCCTCGCCCTTATTTTCAAAGATCATCACTTGAGCAATGTCGGGGTCTGAACTGAGCAAGTCCCACTCGTCGCGCCACAGCTGAGTTACAGCTTGCAATTCATCCCGGTCGAGCTGGGCCAAACTGCGGTCGTGGCGCGGATGCCAACACAGCACACGACAACGTCCGCGAGCGGGCTCACGGCGAGTTAAAACGCTATCGCTCTCTACATCAGGAGCGGTGGGCGACAAGGTGGCGAAATCGTTCTCGAATGCGAATGTCGACGGGTAATCGGGCATTTGCTCGCCGCTCGCACGTGCGACCCTGGGGCACAAAAAGCAGCCGGGATCGTGCGCGGGAGCGCGCGCCGTTGGCGCATCGACCACCGCACCCGACCAAGGCCGCTTGCCCGTCTGCGCCGCGATAATCACCCACTCCTCGCGCAGTGGATGCCAGCGGCGCTCCCAGTTGCCGCTCATGCGAGCACCTCGTGCACACCCCGACCCGGTTCGACCACAAGAAACTCTGCCTCTAACCCCGTGCGCGCTCGGTAGCGCTGGCTCACCTGCTGCTCAAAAGTCGGCACCGCGTCACGGCGTAACAAACTGACCGTACATCCACCGAAGCCAGCACCAGTGATGCGACTGCCCAACACGCCTTCAACCGCCATCGACTCTTCAACCAAGGCGTCAATGGCTGGTGTACTCACCGCGTAGAGATCACGCAATGACGCGTGAGAAGCGCACATCAGCTCACCAAAGCCGCGTAGATCACCGCACTGCAACAACTCAGCAGCTCGACCCACCCGCTCATTTTCCTCGATCACGTGCCGCGCTCTGTCGCATAACAACGGCTCATCGACCAAGGCCTCAGCTAAAACAGAAAATTCAGTCGCGCTGATATCGGTGAGTGTTTCTATCTCGCGAGAAGCGGCAGCCCGCAGCTTCTCGAGCGCTTGATTGGACTCGGCGAAGCGCTCGTTGTAACCCGATTCCGCCAACTCCCGTCGTTGGCCGGAGTTGGCGATCAGCAAGCAGTAGTCACCCAGTGCCAGAGGCTGCTGCTGGTATTCTAAACTTTGGCAGTCGAGCAACATGGCATGTTGAGGCTCGGCCATTGTCACCGCAAATTGATCCATCACACCGCATTGCAAGCCGACAAAATCATTCTCGGCCGCCTGTGCCAAGCGCACTATATCCAGTTTGGATAGCCCCAGACCGCTGAGCTCATTGATGGCAAAAGCAGTGACCACCAGTATGGAGGCCGAAGAAGACAAGCCCGTGCCATTGGGAATGTCGCCGCTGTAGAGGCACTCGAAGCCTCCGACATGAGGGCTGTGTTCGCGCAGCTTTGACAAGGCTCCCAACGGATAGTTGATCCAGTACTCGCCAATTTTCTTCTCGCACTGGTCTTCGCTGAGAATCGCAACCAAGTCAAAATTGGCTGAAGCCAGCTTCACGGTGGCATCGCTGCTGCGGCGAATCATCAACGCCGTGCCACGATCGATGCCACAGGGCAGCACGCGCCCACCGTGGTAGTCGATGTGTTCGCCGATTAGGTTGACTCGACCCGGCGAGAAAAACACCCGAGGCACCTCACCCGGTCCATAGCGCTCGAAAAACTGGGTTTCCAGGGCTTTAAATTCAATCATTTTCTCGCTCACACAAAATTAACAGTCCGGCATGCGGCGACAGCACCGGCAGCGCTAAGCCAACTTGCGCCAAAAAGTCTCCCGACAACTGAACGGGTGACACTACCCAAGGCGGCAACACGCGATTGCGACGTTCAAGTTCGTCATGATCTGCAACCACCAGACGGACGCGGTAGCTCGACTGTCTAGACAATCCCGGTACCCGCATTCGACCTGCAGTTGCCGCCGCCAGAGCATGCTCGCACAACAGACCAATCAGCGCCGTCGTCTGGGTTGTTGACACCATCGCACTCGCCCGCACCCCCGGCCAAAGTCCGGTCAATCGATGCAAGCGCGCCTCGTTCAGCCAGCCTCGGTGTTGCTTGTATAGCTCGGCAAAGCCGCGCAGTTGAAGCGCTTCTGCCTCACTTAAGGAGCGCGGATCCAATTCGAACCCAAACTGGCCCATCATCGCCAGCACGGCGCGAGTGTGTACCGGTGTATCACGGCCGCTCAGGTGGGCCCGTTGTGGGCCAATATGGGCGCCTAGTATCTCAGGGGGCAAAAACTGCGCAGCCGCCTGATGGATGCGAAATCGATCCACTGGGTCGTTGTTGTCGCTGATCCAGACGCGCCCCGTGTGCGCCAGTACTCCCAGGTCGCAGCGGGCGCCACCGGACGAACAAGTCTCTATCTCCAGTGCGGGAAAACGCGTGCACAGTCGCTCGATCAGCGCGTACAGGGCTTGCGGTTGCGCGGCGGCGCGCGGCAAACCCGCAGCGCTTGCCGCGGGCAAGTCGCGGTTCATATCCCACTTGATGTAGTCGATGGCGTAGGCCTCAACCAGCGCGGATATCTTGTCAAACAGATAGTCTCTGACTTCAGGTTTGGCGATGTCCAGCACCCATTGCTGACGTGCAGCGGGCATGGCTTCACCGCTGTGACTGAGCACCCAGTCGGGGTGCTGTCGGTAGAGCTCGGAGTCGGCGTTGATCATCTCTGGTTCAAACCATAGGCCAAACTGCAAGCCCGCTGCCCGTACGTGATCGACCAAGGGTTGCAAGCCCTCGGGGAACACGGAGAGATCCACCCACCAATCACCGAGTCCGGCGGTGTCATCGCGCCGGCCCTGAAACCAGCCGTCATCGAGTACAAATCGCTCGGCACCAATACGCACTGCGGCATCCACTAGCTCACACAGTTTGGCGGTGTCCAAATCAAAGTACATGGCCTCCCAGCTGTTGCTGTGCACAAGCCGCTCGCTGCGGCTCCATCGAGGGAGGTGTTGTTCGCGCACGTAGTGGTGGAAGCGCCAGGCGCAAGCGTCGCCGCCCTCGCCGTAGCTGCACACCGCCACGGGGCTCTGCCACTGCTCACTCGCCGCTAGTCGACATTCCCCCGGTTGAAACTGCACCCCGACCTGTAAAAAAGCGCTGCCGTCGAACTGGCGCTGGGAGACGAGTTTGAAGTTGCCGCTCCAGGCCAATTGCATCGCGTAACACTCACCGCGCATCGAGTTAAAGCCCGGCTCTCCGGCGAGCAGACCAGGGAATAACTGATGACTGCTGCGACCGCGTCGATTCTCCAGTACAGGCGCTGCTTCATCTAGCGGGTGGCGCCTTGTTTGAAACTCTTGCCCCCAGCGACCGTGGTAGCTCTCTACCTCAAGGGGCACTGCGGGCAATTCAAGGCTAGCGCAGGCAAGCCAATCCACCTGAATGTCATGTGCACTGGTGTTGCGCAGACAACTCCATCCCAGCAGTGCGCCACCAGCCTGCAGCGCAAAGCTCTGGCGTAATTGCAGGGCGCTGTTGGCGAAGACAAAACAGAGTTCCTCTGGGCTGTGCTCGACACTGTGCAGCGACAGCAGCTGATCCAGCGAAACGCCATCGGCGTGAGCCAGCAGCGCCGGATGGCCACCAAAGCAGCTGGCCGCCTGCGGCAAAATTCCCACCACCGCAGGCTGATCTAAAGTGCCGTGTGGCCAGCCCGGTTGGTCGGCTGCCAGCATCTGCTGCAACACACTGTCAGCGAGCGCTTCACCGTAGTGCAGCAGGCGCACTTGGCCGCGCGCGGCAGCAACAAACACTGCACAGCTCTCACCTCGGTCGAGCCGCCAGTGGCCATCTTGTGCTGATTGGGTGGTGAGAGAGTTCAGTTGCGCGGTCATAAGTCCTTTGCAAGGTAATATATTGCCTGTTGGACGCAATCATGGAACAATGTTCCAAAAAAGGCAATCACCAAAAGTTATGGCCGAATCATCACCCAGACAAAATAGCGGCGAAAACAAGAACGCCAGCGCGCTAGTGAGAGGCTTGCGCCTGTTGAGGTTGATCTGCGTGAGCGAGCCCTTGCGCTTCAGTGAATTACAAGTGCGCAGCGCACTACCCAAAGGCACACTGCACCGCACCCTCGCTGACCTCAGCAGCGAAGGGCTTATCAGCCTAGACGAGGCCACTCAGACCTATCGAGGCGGCCTGCAGCTATTGGAGTGGGCCAACCGCCTCTGGGCCGACAGCGACCTGCGCTCGCTCACCCATGATTTGCTACAAGAGCTGGCCGATGAAAGCGGAGAGACCGCCTTGCTCTACGTGCCCGCTGACACGGCCGTGGTTGCCATCGACACCATTGAGAGCCGCGAGAGCTTGCGCACCGCCATTGGCATCGGTAGCCAAGCCCCCGCCTGGTGTAGTGCACCGGGCAAAGCGTTGTTAGCCTGGCTCGAGCCGCCGCAACAGCGAGACATACTCGACCGCTGCGCCATCACCCGCTTTACCCCCCACACCACCACTGATCGCGAGGCCATCCTCGGCGATCTTGCCCAGGTGCGCGAGCAAGGCGTGGCGATCGACAACGAAGAACACTTCGCCGGCATCGTGGCTCTGGCGGCGCCCCTGCTCGACTATCGCGGCGCCCCGGTGGCGGCACTGGGGCTGTCGGCGCCCAGCTTTCGTATTGAAACCAAACAACTAGAACTCTGGAAACAACGGATCAGTGAAGCGGCACGCGCCGCCTCCCGTCGGTTGCCACCCATGGGCGACATCAAGTAACTCCAGAACGTTCGGCTCTTGAGCCGACACCAAACCGAGGACAGCAGCATGAGTGGAGTACAACTGCGTGGCGCAATAAAGCGCTTTGGCAGCACCGACGTTATTCGTGGCATCGACCTAGATCTCGAAGAAGGTGCCTTTGGGGTTTTTGTCGGCCCTAGCGGTTGCGGCAAGTCGACCTTGCTGCGACTTATTGCGGGCCTAGACAAGCTCAGTGAAGGCCAAGTGCTCATCGGTGGCCGCGACGTCACCGATGTGGCCGCCGTCGATCGCGGCATCGCCATGGTGTTCCAGAGCTACGCGCTATACCCGCACATGACCGTGGGTGAAAACATGGGTTTTGGCCTAAAGATGGGCGGTGCCCCTAAGGAAGAAGTGCAGCGCAAAGTCGGGGATGCCGCCGAGGTATTACAACTCAGTGCCCTACTTGACCGAAAACCCGCAGCGCTCTCAGGTGGGCAGCGTCAGCGCGTTGCCATCGGCCGAGCCATTGTGCGCAACCCCAAGGTGTTTCTTTTCGATGAGCCGCTGTCTAACCTCGACGCCGAGTTGCGCGTCGATATGCGCTTGCAAATAGCCAAGCTACACCAGCAAATTGGTGCCACCATGATTTACGTCACCCACGACCAAGTCGAAGCGATGACACTGGCGGACAAGATATTCGTGCTGCGCGCGGGGATTCTTGAACAGGCGGGCAGCCCACTTGATCTATACCACAAGCCTGGCAACCAATTTGTCGGAGGGTTTATCGGCTCGCCCAAAATGAATTTTGTGCCAGTGCAATACGTTGGACAAGCTGCTGGCCAAGCAACTCTAAAGCTACCCGATGGTCAAATCCTTGAATTGGCCGCAGATACCGCAGGTCTGCAGGAAAACGATACACTGGTGCTCGGCCTGCGCCCGCAGGATATCAGCCCGGATTCGGGGCAACCGTTTGCCATGGAAATCGAAGTGGTCGAGCAACTTGGCGCCAACACCCTCGCCTACGGTAAAAGCTTCAGCCAGAGTAACTTCGTCGCTGAGCTTCCGGGCTCGGCACTGACCGTAGGAGAGCAGATCTCTATGTCATTTGATCCGGGCAAAGCGCAATTGTTTGGCCCTACCGGATTGAGTCTACGCGGCTGATACTCAAAACACAAAATCACATTATAACGCTGACTGTAGGTTCGAATTTATTCGAACATCACTCGCGCCAGTGACACTGGCTTTGTCTGACAGGGGTCGAACCTACAAGAGTTACGACCTGTCCGCTCGCCTGTTTCAATCTCGGCAACCACTTGCTTGTCGATGATTGTACCGGGAACTCTTTCCCCGCGGACGAAAACAATTTCGTCGCTTCACAAACTCTGCGCCTCAAGAATCAACGGCTTACTTCCCAGACAAATAATTGTTCCGTCACGCCTCCTTTCCAACGGTCGTCTGCCATTTCTTGGACAAGAACAAAGCCCACCGATTCATAGAGTTTCCTCGCGGCATGAAGTCCAGCAAAAGTCGATAGGTAAACTTTACTAAAACCGCCATTACGGCAGTGTTCTACTACCCGATTTATCAATGCGCGGCCTATACCCTCGCCCGCCACATTTTGATCGACGATAAACCAGCGCAGGTACGCTTCATTGTCGGCGCTATTTTGGGCACTGAGACTGATAGAAGCCACACATTCCATTGCACTGTCGTAAACCACCAGAAAGAGATCTCGTTCGGGCTGAAAATGAGCTAGGAACTCGGCGAGCTCTGCGGCGACTTTTGTCTCAAAGGTCTTGCCAAACCCCCAATGCGGGGCATAGTAGTCCATGTGCAAACGTACCACCTCCGACAAGGCCCCGGGTTTGTATCCTGAAAACTCAAATTGTTCCATCACGTCCTATGCCTCCCCCAATGCCATGACCACTACCTGCGTCGCAAATCGTGCATTCAGTTTCTTTGGCTCAATCAACAGTTGTTTCCAGATCAACGCAATAATCACATCGGCGAGATCGTGCGCTTTCAGCTCGCTGTCGAGCTCTCCGCTATCTAGGCCCTCTTGAATCGGGTCCTGTAGGACAGAGGTTCGCTCTAACAACAAGCCTGACATCACCGCCTGTCTAACCTCTTCGTCGCTTGCCATTTCTCCGATCAACCCGCGCAGAATGATGCCCGCGCTGGTTTTACCGTATTGCCGAAACAAGGTTGTTAGAAATCCTTGCAAGCGGTCGCGGCAACAGTGCTCAGCACTTGGCATGGCAACAGGAGCTACGAGCGCCTTATAGGCTTCTAAATAGAGCGCCGCTTTAGAGGGCCACCAGCGGTAGATAGTTTGCTTGCCAACGCCGGCACGGCTTGCAATCAGTTCGATGGTGCTGGAGGAATAGCCGACATCCGCTGCGAGGCCAGCGGCGGCAGTGAGTATGGCCGCGTGTTTTTCGCCAGATCGTCTACGACTTGTGGACGGGGATTTCTTATTCATGGCGATAGATTATAACGAGACGATACGTCTCGTCTAATCTATTCGGACAGAAACCTCTCGTGCGCGGGTCGAACGCAAAATCGCTTGACTAGGAAAGAGCACTAGTCAGATCAAAGCAACAAGCTAGCTTGGCAGATCACCGCCCCAGCGCCTTGTCATTGACGGTGTTCATCGCTGCCATCCAGGCCTCGATGCCGCCGCCACTTTGCAACACCTTCAAACCCGCCAAGGTGTATGTGCCCTCACTGGCGATACCTTCGCCGATTGCCGCTATGTGATCAGCGCTCATTGACTGGCTAAAGGCTACCGCACCTGCAACTGATGAACGGGCTAGTTCTGCCGCCGCTTCAGCATCTAGACCCTGTTGCTCCGCCCAGACGCTCATGGCCGCCAACCAGGGGTATACCCAGCCGTGCATGCAGCCCAGAGTAGCCGCAGTTTCAAATTGCTGCTCGGATGCCAGCGTCACTACTGTGCCCAAGGGTTCGAGTATCTCGCTGGCCAACTCGCTAGCGGGAT
>JBMYWE010000076.1:0-9073 GCA_049607125.1 Granulosicoccaceae bacterium
GCCACGTGCAGCGCTTGCTCTCGGGTTAAGCGGCGTTGAGACCTGGTGCCGATAGAACTGCGAATGGCCTCCTCGTAAGCACGCAGAGGCTCGGCGAGCTGCTGAGATGCCGCTTGGCGCCAGCTGACCTCCTCGTCAAATAGGGCTCGAGCTTTGTCCAGCTCGGCCAGCGCCTTTTCCTTGTTGGGTTTACGGTTTTTCAGCTGCTTGCGCGCCTTGCCCAATGCTGATTTTATCTTGCTTGAACCCTCGATAGCGCTGAACTCTTTTGACAGGACTTTCAGGGCTTCTGAACCTACCTTGGGCTCAGATTGGGTGACAAGCGATTTGATGTCATCTAGAGCTACCGACATCTGCGCCAAAGCTTCGCTGTCGTCTAACAAGGCGAGTAGGTCCACCGTCGGGTTGTAGCCATTGTCGGCCGAGCGCCGATATGTCGCCCGAGCTTTGTCTTCAGCTGCCTGTAATTGGGCAAAGGCTTTGCGACGTTCCTCCCAGTCATCGGGTATGTTTGACTGGAGGTTGGTGATTTCGGAGTCAAGGGCGGTCACGCGCTCCTCGAGCTTAGTGCGCTTAGCTTCCTCATCTTCACGGCTTATCGCCGTTTCTAGTTCTGATTTCTCAGCATTCAGCTTGCGAATGTCGGCTTCAATGCCGCGGACCAGCTGATGGATTGGTCGGTAGTCATCTGAAGCGGCAAACACGGTGGCTTCGGCATCAAATGCTTCTTGCAGTAGATTGATACTGTTGCCCGCGTCGTCAAAGCTGTCCCTCAACTCTTTTTGTTGCTTCTTGGGTAGAATTTCCAGAGGCAGGCTTTGAGCAGAGGCTATGCTAGCCATGAGTGCTTCTCCCTCCTGCTGAAACTGCAAGCCTGTGTATTCTTCGATGCAGTATTGCAACTGCGGGTTGCGAGGAGGAGGGGCAGTCTCGGAAGTAAGCGACATACGGTTGGGCAGATAATTGACCAGCGCTGGGAATTTGCCAACAATAACCAGAGCCCCAATCTGTAACAGAATAAAGGCGATCACACCTTTGTACATTTGGATCGTCTTAACCGCTGCTGGTGCCACCCCACGCAGATAAAACAGCGCAAAACCGAAAGGTGGAGTAAGGAAGGAGGTCTGTACGTTCAAGCCAATCATCACGCCTAGCCAAACGGCGGTGACATTGGCACCTGGGTCGGCGAGCAAGATAGGGGCGACGATGGGCACCACCACTACGGCTATTTCGATAAAGTCGAGAAAGAAACCCAATACAAAGATCACCGTCATCACGATGATAAATTTAGTCCAAAACCCACCTGGCAATCCGTTGAGGAAATCGCGAACCAGCTCCTCGCCACCGAAGGCGCGAAATGCTGCGGTGAGGATGGCGGCTCCCATCAGGATAATAAATACTAAGGAAGTTGTCTTGGCCGTTTCGATCATCACTTCGTTGAGAGTGTTGTCTTGCTTGTAGACACGGTAGCCACTCCAAAGTAGCGCGATCACCAACAGAGCGACAGCCACTAATGCCACTTGTAAGCCGAGTCGCTCGCTGTCAGTGGAGATACTGCGAATGTTTAAGTCGACGTTGTTGAGCAGGATGGCGATAGTGATGAGGGCGACCAACGCAAGGATCGCTGGAGCGTAGGTGAGCTTGCCCGAAGTCAAGCGGTAGCCCGCCATTAGAAGAGCTCCGGCGGCGCCGATAGCGCCCGCTTGGTTAACGGTAGCCACGCCGGTGATGATGGACCCGAGCACGAGGAAGATCAGCAGCAGCGGAGGCGCTAGTGTCAGTAGTACCTTGCGCAATAGGTTTTCATTCTCTTCGGCAGAGATGCGCACTGCCGGTGCCAGACTGGGTTTGATCAGCGCAAAAACCAGTATGTACAGCATGTACAGGCCAACCAGTACCAAGCCTGGAATCAGGGCGCCCAAAAACATCTCTCCCGCACTGGTGGAGATGACGTCAAACGATGATGGCATGGAGAACTCGCCGGTGCTCTCTTTGTAAAGTGTCTTGCGCAGGGAGCTCGCTTGGTCGGAAGCTGAGGCCAATTGATCGGCCAGGATTATGAGTACGATCGAGGGCGGAATGATTTGCCCCAAGGTACCAGAAGCGGCGATGGTGCCGGTGGCGAGCGCCGGAGAGTAATTGTTACGCAGCATGACGGGCAGTGAAATAAGCCCCATGGCGACAACCGTTGCTCCCACTATGCCGGTGGTGGCGGCGAGCAGCGCACCCACAAAAACAACTGATATACCCAGACCGCCGGGCACGGGCCCAAACAACTGGGCCATGGTCATCAACAAGTCTTCGGCAATCTTGGAGCGCTGCAGCATGATGCCCATAAAAATGAACAGCGGGATGGCAATAAGCGTGTCGCGCTCTACCTCCCAGTAGACCCCTCGCAAGTTGGTGACTCCAGCGCTTAGCCACTGTGAGGGACCGCCGTGCATAAAGTAGGCGTCGGGGTTGCCGGTGAGCACGTAGCCGACACCGGCGGCAACCGCTATCGAGATAATCGCCGAGCCGGGCAGGGCAAAAGCTACGGGGTAGCCAGAGCCGAGTGCCAGTGCAAGAAGTAGCAGTAAGAGAACTAGAAATAAAACTTCCACAATAACTCCGTTCGACTAGTGGGCGGCGGCCGCGTCTATTTCGCGCGCGCCTGGTTCTTTGCGGTAGTCGGCCACAGCTTCAAAGAGCTGGCTGACAAATTGGATCAGCATGGTGATCGCAAAGACGGCTAGGAAGCCAGCCATGAGGTATTTGGTGTAGAGCCCAAAGCCAGATTGCGACACTTCGACATTGGCAAGGGGGGCGTAGATGATGGATGTCTTGGAGCCCAGACCGAGGATGAGAATGGTCCAGCAGAGCGTCATGCCCAATAGCAACGCGCCGATAGCGTTGACAGCGCCCTTGCGACGTTTTGACATCCCGGCGTAAAAGACGTCCACTCGCACGTGCCCCTCTTGTAATAGGGTGTAGGCGCTGGCAAATAGAAAAAGAGCGGCATACCAAAAGCGCACCAAATCGCCCATAAAGGCTTGCTCATAAGAGAAAATAAAGCGCGAGATCACGATACCTAACTCGGCGACAACAATAAGCAGAGCCAACCAGGGAAAACATAGCGAGCGAAAAAAAGCGGCGGCGACAAAAGCTGCTCCGATCAGTGGAAAGTGCAGCATGGCGCCACGCTCTTGCGGGCGGCTCAGTGACTTTGCAGTCTCTGTATCAAAGTACAACTTGAGCATGTCTTCGACACGTAAGAAAGAAATAACAGTGTCTGCTACACCGACAAAAAGTACGGCAAAAAATGCCGCGCGAACCAGATAGGCATTGATGGCAGTTACGCGATCAGCGTCCATACGCAGCGTGGTGTCACCGCTGTTGCGTACATAGGCGTAGGCGATAGCCAGTGGCACAGCGTATATCAGTAGCTGAACAACTAGGCGCCACTCGAAGCCCTTGTCCAATTCAGTGAAAGGTCTAGGCCAGCTATGGGAGTTTGAGAGGTAGTTACTGAACAACCAGCTACTCATGACAGCGAGCATAAGCCAGCCAAATAGCCGAACATAACAGAGGGATGGTCTTGCGTTAGTTGCTGGCGAGCGGTTTTCTGTGGTGCTCATGTCGCCTCTCCTAGTCGCGTAGCTGCGTTGCTTACATCAAAACAAAAACGCCGCAATCCTGAATTATTCGGGACTGCGGCGCAATAACAAGAAACTGGGGCTCTCCGGGTGAGAAGCCCCCAGTTTTCCGAAGCTCTAAGTTTAGGTTAAACCTAGGACACGGTTGCGCTGATTGATGTAAGCAATGTCGCCGATGGCTTGATAGGCACCCATTTCTCGCAGTGCGGCCTGGAAGTGATCGTCGATCTTCTTGGCCAATTCGCTGTGGTCACGAGTTTCTTCAAATACTTCTGCTGCAGCTTCACCAAAGGCGTCGTAGACGTCGTCGTTGAAGACGCGTACCTCAACCCCATGCTCCTCAATAAGTTTGTTGAGATAGAGGCCGTTGTTGGCGAGAGCTTCATCGGCTTGGGCAGTGTGCTCCTCTAGGCAGGCAGCGGTGATGATCGCTTGTTCCCACTTGCTGCGCCCGTTCCACCACTCGGCATTCATGCCAAAGGCCAAACCGCCGCCAGGCTCGTGCATACCGGCGCCGTAGTAATATTTGGCCGCCTCATAAAATTTCATGAAGTAGTCGTTGTAGGGTCCTACCCACTCGGTGGCGTCGATCGAGCCAGAGACCAAGTTTTCATAAATCTGGCTGCCGGGCAGGGACACGGGTGATGCGCCGAGTTTGGCAATAACGTCACCGCCTAGGCCAGGCATACGCATTTTTAGGCCTTTGAAGTCGTCGCCTGATTCGATTTCTTTGTTAAACCAACCGCCCATCTGCGTGCCAGTGGCGCCGCATGGCAGCGCTTTGAGGCCGTACTCGCCGGACATTTCGTCCCACAGCTCTTGGCCACCTTTGAAGCGAATCCAAGCGTTCCACTCCCAGTTACTCATACCGAAAGGTACGGAGGTAAAGTAAGCAAAGCCGGGATGCTTGCCTTTCCAGTAGTAGTCGGCAGCGATATAAGCTTGGCTGTTGCCAGAGGCGACTTCGTCAAAGGAGTCAAAGGCGCCTACTTTCTCGCCTGCAGCGAAATAGTTGACTTTGATTTTGCCGTCGGAGAGCTCTTCGATACGGGCGGCTAGGCGTTGTGCGCTCAGGCCAAGCCCAGGGAAGTCGCGCGGCCAAGTTGAAACGATGTTCAGCTCGGTGACATCAGCAGCGATGGCCGGAGCACTGGTGATAGTGCCGGCAGTTGCTACTGCGCCCAAAGCACCTGAAGTTAAAAACTTGCGTCTTTCCATCTCGAAAATCCTCAATAAATGGATCAATAAGCTCTAGAGTCGCTCGGCCGACCTGGACCCTATTTGAGTGCAGGCGTCATGCGTGCTTAAAGCAGAGCGGTTCGTATCGCTGACCTGTAAACTTTGAGCTCACAGGTCAGGCGAGACACCAGCGAAGTGTATCACCACTTGTTAGCTTTACGGAACTCAAGTGCACAATGCTGAGAAGCATATTGCAGCAGTAGACGGGGTGATGTATCAGGGATGTTGCGATGGGGTTGTATCTTGTCGTTAATCGCAAGAATATCTTGAGCTAAAGGTTGTGCGAACAATGCATGAGGGGGTCGGGTTGGTTTGAACCGCAGCGAGCGTCTAGGTGTGCGGGAATTCGTGATCTGGTTCGACTCTCGTGGCAAGCCCTATCGACGCTCGACGCGAAATGCGGGCAGATCGTCTAGGTAGTCGTCCAGATCGTCCTCGGGCAGCGCGCGAATAACCGGCGGAACATTTGCTTTTGGTGGTTCGTGGTTCTCGTTTACCGAAGGCGAACGGAGATCGTCCGGTACGTCATCAAGAGCCGAGTCTAGGTCGTTATCCAGATCTTCGAAATCGTTCAAGGAGGCGGCCGCACCCAGGGGTTGCTCGTCCAGGGTTTTGTCCAGAGCAGCGTCTTTGTCCTTGGACTCGAGCTGTTCAAGGGCTTCAGTGTCGTCAGCGATCTGTGCTGCTCTTTCGTCCCTAGTGATAGCTGGAAGTTCATCGGTATCGTCTAGAGTGCCTGCGTCGATGGGGTGCATTTCCTCTTCTAAGGCACCAGACAGCTCGGGAATCTCAGTTGTTTCTTGACCAACTATTGCGGACAGCGCGGGAATTGTCTCGTCATCCCGTGAAGTATCGCCTGGCTCGAGCTCTATCTCGACCATGGCGCGGTTTGGGCGTGGCAATTCTTGTGCATCGCCATTAACAAATCCGATACTGTCCTCAGGGAGCTGGCCGCCCTCGTCATCTGCCAAACTAGCCACTGATGGTGGCCCTAGCGGAGTGGCGAGTGCGTTGGTCTGCGAGGAGTCCCCCGGGGTGTAATCGCCGTCATCGAGTGCATCTAACAAGTCGTCGAGCGAATCGAGGCTCTCGTCGGAGCTCGCTTTGATATTGCGCTTAAATTTTTCAACTTCTTCGGCGGTAGGCACAATTTCACGCTTACTTTCACCGTCATCGACGTAAACGACTTCTTCATCCGGATCGAATAGCTCGGCCTTTTCAATTTCTTGTAAATGATTGGGGCGCACCGCCTTGCCGGTGTTGTAGAGTACTTGAATGGCGCGGTCATCCCAGAGCTCTACCATGCCAAAGTCTTTTTGGTTGGTGATAGCCAGAGGCGGAAAACCGTGGCGTTTGAGCCAGTCTTGAACATCGGGAATGAGTTCTGGACGAGAAGCGCGGGCAGTAAAGATGCGCACCTCGACGCCTCGCGCATGCCAGTCGTGCACGCGCTTAGCCATCGCTGGTATTGGCAGGCCAATATGTCTTGGGCCACGCCAGCGATCAAAGTGAGCCAGCGTGCCGTCGAGGTCGAC
This sequence comes from Granulosicoccaceae bacterium, assembly GCA_049607125.1. Classification (GTDB taxonomy): domain Bacteria; phylum Pseudomonadota; class Gammaproteobacteria; order CALCKW01; family CALCKW01; genus CALCKW01. The sequence continues at coordinate 6,410 of JBMYWE010000076.1, forward strand.
GCCGATCCATCCCGCCATAGATAAAATTCTCTCGTAGTGGCACACAGAGGTGCTAGTGCTTTTACATCTTTCCTAGTTGTCGGTTTTCTCGCGGGAAAACTGAATGCTTTCGTGGTGCAAACCTTCAACGCGGTGAAAAGAACCAAGAATGTTTGAACCGAGTGTGTGTTTGACGCGCGAAAAGGCGCATCTTGTTTGTATAAAGACAAAGCATGACAAATCGGATAGACGATGGCGTAGCAAGAGCGGAGCCAAGTGTCTTTTGGGGAAGCGGGGATTCGGTGCGAACGCTAGAGCACTCGGTTGTGGATTTCAGCCAGAGGCCTGCCATATAGCAGGCAGGCCTTTGTCGCTAGATCTCTAGTGTATTGCCTTCGCCGGCGATCAGGTCCATATCCATGCCCTCGTAGTGGCTGAAAATGGCGTCCACCACTTCTTGCGGATCGTCGATGATCTTGAACAGGTTGAGATCTTCAGGATTGATTGTGCCTGCCGGTAAAAGCGAGTTTTCGAACCACTCGATCAAACCGGGCCAGAAATCGCTACCCATCAATATAATGGGTACCTTGCGGCTCTTGCCTGTCTGTACCAACGTCAGTATTTCGGCAAACTCGTCTAGAGTACCAAAGCCTCCAGGCATCACCACGTAGGCCGCAGCGTACTTGACGAACATCACTTTGCGGGCGAAAAAGTAGCTAAATGTCAGGGAGATATCCTGAAATCCGTTGCCACTTTGCTCGTGTGGCAGCTCGATATTGAGGCCAACGGACGCTGAGCGTCCAGCGTAGGCACCCTTGTTGGCCGCCTCCATGATGCCGGGTCCGCCGCCACTGACCACCGCAAAACCCGAGTCTGACAGTCGGCGCGACAAATCGACCGTGAGCTGGTAGTAGGGGTTGTCTTCCTTGAGGCGAGCGGAACCGAAGATGCTGACCGAGGGGTGTACCAGCGCCATGCGCTGAAAGCCCTCCACAAACTCGGACATGATCTTGAAGATCTTCCACGAGTCGCGGTTTAGAGCGGATTCGGCTATATCCATTTTCGGACTGCCGATGGGTGGGCGATGTTCCATGTTGTCTCCGAATTTAGCAAAGCTGACTTGCGATAGAATGCTCTGAGTTGCAAGTGGCGAGCCCATTGGGGCTTTGTTGTGTATGGGGATGGCCCAACACTTTCCCCTCGCGGCTAAAACAGGCATTCTGTTTTTTATTCACAGGGGCGCCTAGGCGCTCCAATTCCCTGTTCATAGATAGTAGTCGGAGATTTCATGAGCACCGATGCGCCCTTGGTGTTGGTCGACGGTTCGTCGTACCTGTTTCGCGCTTTTCACGCCCTGCCACCCTTGACCAACAGCAATGGTGAACCCACGGGCGCCATCCACGGTGTGGTCAATATGCTCAAGAGGCTGCTGGCCAGCTACCCTACGCAGAACTTTGTGGTGGTGTTCGACGCACCCGGCAAGACATTTAGGCACGAGATGTACCCGGAGTACAAAGCTAATCGGCCGCCTATGCCCGATGATTTACGTAGCCAAATCGAGCCGTTGCATGCCATCGTGCGCGCCATGGGCATGCCGCTGCTCGCCGTGCCTGAAGTGGAAGCTGATGATGTCATAGGTACACTGGCCAAACAGGCTAGTGACGAAGGCCGAGCGGTGGTGATCTCCACAGGGGACAAAGACATGGCGCAGCTAGTCAACGAACATGTCACGCTAGTCAATACCATGAGCGACACCACCATGGACGACGCAGGGGTGGTCGAGAAGTTTGGTGTACCGGCCAACCGCATCATTGACTATTTGGCCTTGGTGGGAGACAAGGTAGATAACATCCCTGGTGTGCCCAGCTGTGGCCCCAAAACTGCGGTCAAATGGCTCGGCTTGTACGACAGCATGGAGGGGGTGATGGCCCATGCCGATGAGGTCAAGGGCAAAATTGGTGAGAAACTGCGCGCCGCCTTGCCGGACTTGCCGATGTCGTATCAGTTGGCCACGATTAATTGCGAGGTGGCGCTGGACCTCGACGACGATTCCCTCGTACTCAGCGCGCCGGACAACGATGCGCTGCGCGATCTCTTTACTCATCTTGAGATGCGCTCGGCCTTGCGTGATCTGGGCGAAGCACCGGCAGATGCGGGTGAACAGGCCGCTCTATCGGCGGCGCAGCCCACCGCGCCTGCAGGCAAAGCTGTGGCTGTCAAAAACCATGAAGTGGTGACCGATGCCGAACGCTTCGGTGAATGGTTGGCCCGATTGGCGGCGGCCAGCGAGTTTGCTTTTGACACTGAAACCACCAGTTTGGAATATATGAAAGCAAAGGTGGTCGGCGTGTCGTTTGCAATCGAGGCGGGGGAGGCGGCCTATGTGCCCTGCGGCCACGACTACGAGGACGCACCTGAGCAGCTGTCCCTCGACGATGTGCTTGGTGGTTTGGCTCCACTATTGGCTGACTCGAGCAAAACGATTATCGGCCAGAATCTCAAATACGATTTGCATGTCTTGGCCAACCACGGTGTTGAAGTGCGGGCGCAATTGCACGACACCATGCTGCAGTCGTACATGCTAGACGCTGCCGGGTCTCGCCACGACATGGATACGCTGGCGAACAAACACCTCGGCGTAAAAACGATTAAGTACGAAGAAGTGGCCGGCAAAGGCAAGGCACA
>JBMYWE010000077.1:0-8989 GCA_049607125.1 Granulosicoccaceae bacterium
CAGTTTTTTGGCTCGGTGGGAGCAAGCCCTCAGCGCTGGCGACACGGCAACGGCCACCGAGTGCTTTGCCGATGAGTGCTATTGGCGAGATTTGGTGTCTTTTACTTGGAACATCAAAACCGTTGAAGGCAAGCAGCAAGTGCAAGACATGCTCGACTCTCAGCTGGCGAGAACTAGCCCAAGCAACTGGACACTAGACCCCAACGAAGAAGTCACTGAGGCCGATGGAGTGATGGAGGTGTGGTTCCATTTTGAGACGGGCGTGGGTCGAGGCCACGGTTTGATGCGCTTGCGCGACGGGAAAATATGGACATTGTTAACCACGCTGCTAGAGCTCAAAGGGTTTGAAGAGCCGTTGTTTGGCCGTCGCCCCATGGGAGCCAAGCATGGCACCGATAAACATCAGAGCACCTGGAAGGAAGACAGAGAGCACGAGCTCGCCACGCTGGGCTATGAGGAGCAGCCCTATACCGTGATCATCGGTGGTGGCCAGGGCGGTATCGCACTGGCGGCACGCTTGCGACAACTAAAAGTACCGACGATCGTTATCGAGAAGAACCCGCGCGCGGGTGACTCCTGGCGCAACCGCTATAAATCATTGTGTCTGCACGACCCGGTTTGGTACGACCATCTTCCGTATATGAAATTTCCCGACAACTGGCCTGTGTTCGCCCCCAAGGACAAAATAGGCGACTGGCTGGAGATGTACACCCGTATTATGGAGATCAACTACTGGAGCAGCACCGTCTGTGAAGGTGCCAGTTTTGATGAGGCCACGGGTGAGTGGACGGTCAAGGTTGTCAGAGAAGGCAATCCAGTTACGCTGAAACCTAAGCAGCTGGTGCTGGCCACGGGGATGTCGGGCAAGATCAATGTGCCTCAGTTTGATGGGCAGGAACTCTTCAAAGGGGAGCAACACCACTCTTCGCAACACCCGGGGCCGGATGCTTACAAGGGCAAGAAGGTGGTGGTGGTGGGGTCCAACAACTCGGCGCACGATATCTGTGCCGCCCTGTGGCAGAACGATGTGGACGTGACCATGGTGCAGCGCTCCACCACTCATATCGTGCGTTCAGACTCGCTGATGGAAATTGGCCTCGGTTCGCTTTATTCCGAAGAGGCGGTGCAGTCGGGCATGAGCACCAACAAGGCCGATATGATTTTCGCGTCCTTGCCTTATCGCATCATGCACCAGTTCCAGATACCCGTGTACGAGGCGATCAAAGAGCGGGACGCGGAGTTCTACGAGCGCCTTGAAAAGGCGGGCTTCCAGCTGGACTGGGGCGCCGATGGGTCGGGCCTGTTTATGAAATACCTGCGTCGCGGTTCGGGCTATTACATCGACATCGGCGCCAGCGATCTCATCGCCGATGGCTCGATCAAGCTCGCCAATGGCCAGGTTTCGCGCCTGACGGAAAACTCCATCATTCTCGACAGTGGCCAAGAGATTCCCGCCGATGTAGTTGTCTACGCCACCGGATTTGGCTCCATGAATGGTTGGGCCGCCGATTTGATTTCGCAAGAGGTGGCCGACAAGGTGGGCAAGTGTTGGGGCTTGGGCTCTGACACTCCCAAAGACCCCGGCCCGTGGGAAGGCGAACAGCGCAATATGTGGAAGCCGACGCAGCAGCAAGCGCTCTGGTTCCACGGTGGCAATTTACACCAGTCGCGGCACTACAGTCAGTTTTTGTCACTGCAGATCAAAGCGCGCATGGAAGGTTTGGACACCGCTGTCTACGGTCTGCAGGAGCGTCATCATCTAGGGCGTCCAGTGGTCGAGCAAGAGCAACAGCTAGAGCAGGAGCTGGCTTAGCAGGTGCCGATGCATAGTTAAGCAATCTGGCGCGCACCTCAAGCACGCCATTTTTTGACCGGCAAGATGTGGTTATTTAGAACCACCAAAGAGCCCCATCTTGTCGGCAAATCTCTTAGCCCCGGTCCCACTCGGGGCGTGGCCTTTGACGCGTCGTATCAAGATAAAAGTTCACGTGCGAAACAGCTAGTGCGCGAGCATGACGCTCGGTTTACTCGCGTGATCTTCGTTAGACGAACCCCGCAAGGGGGCGAGGTGTTGGCGCCAAAGCAGCTAGGGAGAGTGGTTTTTTGGCCAGCGTAGCCGGTTCGGGCTAAAATAGGCTTTTGCATTGTCTGGAGCCAGGCCCACTTATGGTCATCAAACCCAAAATTCGCGGATTCATCTGTACCACCACCCATCCCGTCGGCTGTGAGCAGAACGTACGCGATCAGATCGCCAAGGTTCGCTCGGGTGGCTCGGTTGCCGAGTGCCCCAAGCGGGTGTTGGTTATTGGCTCCTCTAGCGGTTACGGGCTAGCCTCGCGTATTACGGCGGCCTTTGGCGGCGGCGCCAGCACCATCGGCGTCTTTTTCGAGAAACCTGCCACCGAGAAGAAACCCGGTACTGCAGGCTGGCACAATGCGGCGGCTTTCGCTAAATGTGCAGACGAAGAGGGGCTCTACAACAAGAGCTTCAACGGCGATGCCTTTTCTACCGAGATGCGCAACGCCGTCATCGAGACCATCAAAGAAGACTTGGGCCAGATAGACCTAGTCGTCTACTCCCTCGCTAGCCCCGTGCGCAAGCTGCCCGACGGTGGTGAGTTGGTTCGCTCAGTACTTAAGCCCATTGGCGAGCCCTACAGATCCACTGCTATCGATACCAACAAAGACCAGATCATCAACGCTGAAATCGAACCTGCAACTGCGGAAGAAATTGCGGCGACAGTCACGGTGATGGGCGGTCAAGACTGGGAGCTTTGGATGGGAGCGCTGGGTGACGCTGGTGTTTTGGCCAACGGTGCCAAAAGCGTGGCCTATAGCTACATTGGTACGGAGATCACCTGGCCTATCTACTGGCACGGTGCACTGGGTAAAGCTAAGCAAGACCTCGATCGCGCCGCCGAGTCAATCAACAACAAGCTCGCCGCCAGTGGTGGTCGGGCCAATATCGCTGTGCTCAAGTCCGTGGTCACGCAGGCGAGCTCGGCTATTCCTGTCATGCCGCTGTACCTGTCTATGGTTTTTAAAATCATGAAACAAGAGGGCGTGCACGAGGGCGTCATCGAGCAAATCGATCGCCTGTTCCGCACCCGCTTGCTCGAAACTGAACCGGCAACAGATGAAGCGAACCGTCTTCGCGTCGACGACTGGGAGCTGCGCGAAGATATACAAGCCAAGTGTGTTGAACTGTGGCCGCAAGTGACATCAGATAACCTTTTTGAACTCACCGACTATGCTTACTACAAGCTTGAGTTCCTGCGTTTGTTTGGTTTTGAAGTCGACGGCGTGGATTACGAGGCCGATGTCAATCCCGATGTGCCCTTTGACGTCATTACCATCTAGTCTGAGCCTCTAAGAGGCTGTATAAGCTGCTGCAATCCTGTGAGCGGCAGCTCTTTGTTTATAGAGGACTGAGTGCGGTCGGTTGTGGTTGAGTTTTTTAATTAAGATGCCGATCGTGACTGTGACAGTACTTTATCTGATTCGAAGAAAAGGAATCTGTATGAAATATTGCGTAGGTCTGGTTATATGCTCCATGTTGGTGGCCTGTACCAACATGCATCATCCGGCGGGTGCACAGGAACACAGTGCGCAGAGTGCCGCCGTGTTATCCAAAGCGAGTCAAAGTGAAGAGCAGAGAGAGCTGGTTGATATGCCTGCGCAGATGCAAGAGCACATGCTCGCCAATATGCGCGATCATCTCGAGGCGCTGAACGAAATACTGGCTTTGATGGCGCAAGAGCAACTAGACCAAGCAGCTCAAGTTGCCGAGCATCGACTGGGCTTTAGCTCGCTCGACGACCACAACGCCGAGCACATGGGCAAGTTTATGCCCAAGGTAATGGGCGCGACGGGTACCGCTATGCACCGAGCGGCTAGCCAGTTTGCTCTTAAGGCGCAAGAGGGTGAGAGCTTGCCTGCCTATGCGGCACTTCAAGACATCACCGCCGCCTGTGTGGCCTGCCATGCAGGCTACCGTATTCGTTAAATACAATGACAGTCGCGCTAACCCGTGCACTGTATCCCCTTATTTTCCGGCTTCGCGTCTCGATGATCGGGATGCTTAACCTGTAGATAACTGAGCTTAAGACGCTCATGCAGTGCGATAAGATCGGCGGCACTGCCATATCGCAATCCGTGGTGAAGAACTAGGCTGGTGTCTTCTTCTAAGAAGTGGCAGCCCGAATGGTTGCTGGTTTTCTCTGTCGCTGAAAAAAACCAAGGATATACTTGGCTTTTTATGATTTGCAGCGCAGGTTGCTCACCCATCGACGTTAAGCTCAGCACTAAAAAGAACGCCATTGTCGCAAGTTGAAATTGGGTGCTTATAGCGCGTTTGCGGCGCTGTTTATTCATGCTTTTCTGGCTCCGCTAGGGGCCAATGAAAGGGCAGTTAGCATGAAAGTTGTTTCTGTTACCAACAAGCCTTGGCTTGCGCAATTTAATTGCATGTCTTTTTTAAGATTCCATTCTAAATAGTGACGAACTATGACTGGTTTTGAATACCCTTTTTGGGCCTATCCGAAATACGAGCTCGGAGAACCGTTTCGGTTTGTACTACGTTGCTGGGCGCATAAATTAGAATGGAATGTACTACGTGTCAAGCATGTAATTTTGTGGTTATTGCCATATTACCTCTTTCGCCAGCCACTGGTCTCACTTTGCACGTCTGCGGAGAAAGCTGTGTTGCTACTGTGAAGCCAGTTTTAGGGTGTATTGCAATAAATACAAATTTCGATTGATCAATCTCGACTAGCTCATTTGGAGCACACTTTTTTACCCTGCGTACTATAGCGTTGACAAGGTTCTTAGCTGGAGCGAGGGTTAGCTTCGCAGGTCGAGTAAATTAGTGTAAGCAGCCACTGAACGGCTACTTTTGGTTCTGGGTACCTAGAGTGAAACTGTGGCGCAGGTCTGGAGTGACAGCTTCGTTGTGAGTTGGTCTGATCGAGGCAAGCTCTCGCCAACCTTGGTTACGAGAACATTCGGCAATGCGATTGAACAGGCCCTCAAAGGTGACCACCAGTCAATTATGCTTGCTCGAATTAGCACTGTGGTTATTGCCTTGACTACTCAGCTAGCCTCTTTGTGTTTATTACTGAGAGCAGATCCTGGTCAGTTTTCCAAGGTTTGTATGAGCTCCTCAGCGGAACACTAGGGCTTCTAGTATTTATTCCACAAAAAATGTCCGAATTCTGTGGCACTCGTGAATGCTAGATCTGTATACAAGGGCGTGTTCGGCATCTGAAGATGCTGCAAACCCCGCCAGGCAACTAAGCGACTTTTAGTTAGACTGTGACGAACTCCTTGTGTTCAACCAACACCAAGTGCTCACTAGGCGACGATTGGTATCCGCTCATCAAATATAATGAAAGGCCTGAGGCAAAAACTACGTCAGTAAACGGTGGACAGTGTTGATGTTTGTCTGGCGCTGGTTCGGTATTAAAACCACGCTAGTCATTGTGGTTGATTCTGGGCTCGGCGGTCTGTTAAATACAGGGCAGAGCTCGGCTCGAGGAGTTCGGCTTGCAGCATCTATTCACACGGCCAGTGCAAACGAGGGGTTCCCGCATGGGCGACAAAACCATTCTGATCGTCGGTACCTATGACACCAAAAATGACGAGCTAGATTATATGGCCGAGCGCGTTAAGGCGCAGGGCGGCAGTGTGCTGAGTATGGATATCTCTGTGTTGGGAGATCCTCTAACCCCTACGGATTTCTCCAAGCATCAGGTGGCTGAGGAAGGGGGCAGTTCGATTCAAGCAGCCATTGACAGCGGTGACGAAAACACCGCTATGCAAATCATGGCCAGAGGCGCGAGTCAGCTGGCCAAACGTTTGTACGAGCAAACTGCCTTTGACGGTTGTGTCGTGCTCGGCGGCACCATGGGCACTGACGCGGCACTGGATATATGCAAAGCCTTGCCCCTGGGTGTGCCCAAGTTTGTGGTATCCACAGTCTCCTTCTCGCCGCTTATCCCCACCGACAGGCTGTCTGCTGACATTCAAATGATTCTCTGGGCAGGGGGCTTGTATGGCCTCAATTCCGTCTGTAAATCGTCCTTGTCGCAAGCGGCTGGTGCAGTGCTGGGAGCGGCTCGGGCTGTAGAAAAGCCCAGCTACGAGCGGCCCATGGTGGGCATGACATCGCTTGGCTCCTCCTGCTTGAAGTACATGAAAAAGCTCAAGCCAGCGTTAGAGCAGCGCGGCTTTGAGGTGGCTATCTTCCACGCTACGGGTATGGGCGGGATGGCCTATGAAAGCATTGCCGCCGAGGGCGGGTTTGCTTGTGTGATGGATTTCGCCTTGCCAGAGCTGGGCAACTTGATGGCGGGCTCGGTCGTCAACGGCGGTAAAAGCCGAATGCTCAATGCAGGCAGAGCGGGGATTCCGCAAATTGTCGCACCGGGTTGCCTGGATCTCATCGATTTTGCCGGCTGGCAGGAAATTCCCGAGCACTACCGTGACCGGCCCTTTCATGCGCACAACCGCTTGATCAAGTCCTCCGGGCTCAATGGACAAGAACGTCGTGAAACAGCTCGTGAGATTGCCAAACGGCTGTCTGAAAGTGATGCCCCAGCGCACGTTATACTACCCAATCAGGGCATAGAGGAGTGGGACAAGCCCGGCGGCGAAGCGCACGATCCTGAGGCTTTCGCCGAGTTTTGCGACGAAATGCGGCAAGTGATGACCGACCCGATTACCTTTAGCGAGGTCGATTGTCATATCAACGATCAAGCCTTTGTCGACACCGCGCTTGCAATATTTGATGCTTGGGTTGAGGATGGAACAGTAAAAAGCTCTAAGTGAAATACCGAGTAGGGCGCCTGGGCGTGCCACAAGCCCAAATCGTTTGATTTGTGTGGTTTGGGTCCGGGATTTTGGTCTTGTATTTTCAAAAAGCTACCGCGTCTGGAGATGGGGGTAGCGTCAAATTATTTTCGGGACAACTGGCCTATGTCTGACTTTGCTTCAGAGATTATCCTTCACAACTACCCGCAGTCGCCGGTGGCTGAAAAAGTACGTGTGGCTTTCGGTATTAAAGGGCTCGCGTGGCGCGACGTCGAAATACCGCGCCTGCCGCCCAAGCCCTTGCTGACGCCGCTGACCGGAGGATACCGCCGAACACCCGTCATGCAGATTGGCGCCGACATTTATTGTGATAGCCAATGCATTATTCGCGAGCTGGAGCGGCGTTTTCCCGAGCCAACTTTTATGCCCTCAGCCGACGCTGGTCTTATGTCCTGTCTAGGTCGATGGGCCGACGACATTCTTTTTGATCTTGTGGTAAAAATAGTACTCGGCTCCGCAGGCAAAGATTTGCCTCCCGACTTTGCCGAAGATCGAGGTCGGCTCTACTTCGGGGCCGACTGGGCCAATGGGCTCGAGCAAGCCAGCGCCCAGCTACCCCATCAAGTGGCGCAATTGCGAGCACCGCTCTCCTGGCTCAACGGACAACTCAAAGATGGCCGACATTACTTGCTTGGGCCAACACCTGCCGCCATTGATGCGCAGATCTATTACGCTATTTGGTTTATTCGAGGGCGATGGAGCAAAGGCGCGTCGTTGCTGGCGGAGTTTCCTGATTTGGTTCGCTGGGAAGACAATGTGCGCTCGCTGGGCCACGGCACTTCTGTAGACATGCGTGCTGAAGAGGCGCTCGGGCGGGCCAAAAGTTCGCAAACCATCGTTGCAGAGAAGGTTGAAGCGCATGACCCTCAAGGTCTTCGCGCCGGAGATTTCATTCAGGTGCAGCCAGATGTCGATGGCGGTGAAGCAGCGGTCAGCGGTAAGTTGCGTTACGCCGATGCGCAAACGATTGTTGTTGAGCACACAGCGCCAGAGGTCGGCACGGTGTGTGTGCATTTCCCGCGTGCGGGATATTTAGTGGTTGTCTGTTAGCGCGGTTGTGCTCAGAGGCCAAAACCACAAGACCTGATCCGGTTCATTTAGCTAATTGGCTGGTCCTCAATAACTTCCCGATCTCCGCTCGTAAATTCGGGCGACAATTAATGATCAGTCGCTAAGCAAGCGTCCCAGCAAAGCCATGCGAGCCACGTCCACGAACGAGGCACCGAGCCTTATGCTTCGCTCTGCGGACCAGCCTGCAAAAGGGCAAGGTGTGTCTAAGGTGTCTTTAAAAGGCATTTCCAGCGTCACGGCCAGGCAATCAAAACACTGCGCCAATTGGCTACTGCAAATACTTAAATCGGCTTTGCCTGCGGGAGTTCGAGGGTAACCGTGCTCGACCTGAAAGTCTGGATTTAGCGTGGCCCAAGTTCGCTTGAGCGCAATCAGTTCCGCGTCTCGCTGGTCATTCCAGCTAGGAATTCCTTCCGGGCCTGCGATAAAGTTGTAGGGCAGCGCTTCATCACCGTGCACGTCTATCGCGAAATCTATACCTGTTTGCTGCATTCGTTCTTTGACGTAAAAAACTTCAGGGCTTTTATCAAGGCTAGGAGAATCCCATTCGCGATTAAGGTTGACTCCCAAAGCGTTGGTGCGCAAGTTGCCGAGAAAAGAGCCGTCAGGATTCATGTTGGGCACCACATGAATATCTGCCAGCCCTCGCAGGGCGCGACTGCTGGCGTCGTCGGTGTCTAGCAGGCGTTCTAAGCAACCCTCCATCCACCACTCGGCCATGGATTCGCCTGGGTGCTGACGAGCAATAAGCCACAATTGCTTGCGTTGGCGAGGCGTTTGTTGGTCGACACTGGATACGGGCAGAGCGCTGACCTTGAGGTAATCGATGCTTCTCCCTTGGGGTGATAACCCCAGGTTCTTATAACTCACCCCGTCGGCGTTTGCCGCTGCCGCAACCAGGTCTGCGTGCTGCTCTTGGGAGTAGGGGGCGAAGTAGGCAAACCAAATCACATCCGAGGTGGCTTCGAAACTCCAGCTCAGCACTTGGCCGTCATACTGGGCGGGAGTGCGGTACCAGAATTGACGGTCTGTAGACGTGGCGACGTCG
>JBMYWE010000078.1:0-8929 GCA_049607125.1 Granulosicoccaceae bacterium
TAGTCGCGGTCGTCACACGCAGGGTGTTGCCTCCAACCAAGCTCGCTCCACTGGGCGCGTTGACCAAGCTGTAGCTCAAGCTGTCGCCGTCAGCGTCACTGCTGATGGTGCGAAGGTCTATGCTTGCCGTGTTGCCCGCTTGTATTGTGCTGCTGGCGTTGTTGGCCACAGGCGCGTTGTTGGGTATTTCGGTGACGGTAACAGTAAACACACCGGTGTCGCTGTCCTCACCATCACTGGCGCGGTAGGTGACGCGGATAGTTTGACTAGCGGCGCTGGTCGCGGTCGTCACACGCAAGGTGTTGCCTCCAACCAAGCTCGCTCCACTGGGTGCGTTGACCAAGCTGTAGCTCAAGCTGTCGCCGTCAGCGTCACTGCTGATGGTGCGAAGGTCTATGCTTGCCGTGTTGCCCGCTTGTATTGTGCTGCTGGCGTTGTTGGCCACAGGCGCGTTGTTGGGTATTTCGGTGACGGTAACAGTAAACACACCGGTGTCGCTGTCCTCGCCATCGCTCACCCGGTAAGAAACCCGAATGACACTATCGCCGACGTTGGCGGAGGTGGTGACATTCAAGCGAGTTCCGACAAGCGTGGCGCCACTCGGAGGATTCACTAGATTAAAACTCAGTGTGTCTCCGTCTGCATCGCTGGCGAGTGTTGCCAAATCAACCGTGGCCGTTTGACCAGCTTGCACTCTAGCACTAGCATTCGAAATTACAGGTGCATTATTAGGTTCTTCAGTGACATTGATAGTAATGCGACCGGTATCCTGTTGGTCGCCATCGCTCGCACGGTAGTTGACAGAAAATCTACGTACGCTCTGAGTGGCTGCTGCAGAAATACGCAGGTATGTCCCTGCAATGCTAGTTCCTGTCGGCGGGTTGATGAGGCTGAAACTCAGCGTGTCTCCATCGGGGTCGCTACTGAAATCGCGTAAATCCAAAGCTAGAGTTTCACCTTGTTGTACGTCGCGACTGCCGTTGTTAGCGATAGGTGGTCTGTTGGTGTTGATGCCCCGAACCTGAACCAGCACAGTAGCCGATGCGCTTTTGGCGGGCCGTTGTACTGGATTGCTCAGGCCATCGTCGGTAACGGTTAGTGTGAGTGTGGTAGATCCGTTGCTGACCGGGTTGACCGTCAATATGGCTTGGCCGTTGGACTGTATCGCGCTTGGTGCCCGCACGGTAGCCACGGCTGGGTTAGAGGATTGTACCGAAAGCTGCATTGCAGAATTGGGTGTTTCTCTATCGGCGACCGTGACGCTAAAGGTTTCAGTCTCCGGAGCTGTGTTGTTGTAGATGTAATTCAGCGTAGCGGGAGCCACTAGGCTAGGTGCTTCGTTGGCCTTGATGACCAAAATATCAACTTGGCCTTGCGAAGATGCACCGGCGATGTCCTGAACGCTGAAGTTGAAGCTGTCGGTTCCAACGTAGTCTAGTTCTGGGGTGTAAGTCAGTTCCGCGCCATCAGCGCTTTGCGTGGTAGTGCCGTGTGCAGCAGCGCTAACCTCCAACACATTAAGAGTCTCCCCCTCAGGATCGCGTGCCAGCGAACTAACCGCAATGCTGGCCGAGGTGTTTTCGTCGACTACCAGTGTGTCAATGGTGAGGATTTCTGGGGCTTCGTTTTCGCCGACGACGGTAATGGTGGCCGTTTTGGTTTCTGATTGCAGGTCGCCATCGCTGACTTTATAGCTGAACGTATCCACCGCGCCAGGGCCTAAACTGGCCTCAGGGGTGTAGGCAAAGCCACCAAGTTCGTTCAATGAAAATGAGCGAGCATGTACTGGAGGGGATACTTCGATGGCCGTCAAACAAGGGTTTTCTGAGTTTAGGTCTACGGAAGCATAGTCGTAGTCGTCGCTGGCTTCTTTCAGGACGCCGCTACCAGAGATTATTGCGCACTCTTGGTCGAAGTCGGCGTCACTAGTCTCAAGCGTGCCCCCGTATTCCACTTGGTACTGATGATCGACTGCTGTAGGCGCGTCGTTGATTGCTTGCAGGCACAGGGTAAGTGTGTCTTCGTCCAAGTTGCCATCCAAATCTTCAGACTGAACAGCGAAAGACAGAGCAATAGCTTGGCGCAACAGGGGGATTTGGGCTGAATAGATACTGTTGGCGCTGTCTTTTACAGAGAAAGAAATGGCGCATTCTTCAGGCGCTAGGCGGGCTTCACAGGCATCTTGCAAAGTGGCCGCGCTGTCACTTGGCAGCAGATAGTCTCCGCAGTTGCTTGCAGCGTCTGGGCCTTGCGAGACTAAGCTAAAATTAGCTTGAACGGACCTTTTTTCTGAAATTCGCCGATCGTAAAATGCAGCGTGTTCAGTTAACAGAATCGCGCTGTCATCACTCGATGGTTCAGTGGTGCTGCCTTGAGAGCCCGTTTCGTCTACCCATGAGCAACCGCCAAGTATCAGCAAGCTGCTCAGTACTATTATCTGGTTTTTCATAATCTGCCTATACCAGCACGTTATTCACTGCTCTTACACTTAACGATCTTGAAACTGCGAACTGCATCACAAACTTGCACCAGAGCTGGGTGCGCTTAAGAGGATTTTATAAACGAATGCCAAGACGACAAAGCGTCTGCGAAATCCTCTCGGCTCAATCTGCGATCGACGGCGTTTTCGTCAAACTGATTGGACAAGCAAACCGTTTTGGGATCAATGCTTAGAGAGTAAGCATTGCCATTAAATTCCGCTTCTTGAGGAAGCTGCAGTAGTGCGAGCAAGTCCTCAGCGATCTCGATAGAATCTTGTACGTCAGATTCAAAAAAAGCAGCTAAGCGAGTGTCGTCACCTTTGGCCCGAGGGACGCCATCTTCGTCTCGAAAGAAGTTCAGTTGACCCATGGTTTAGTCCCTCACGTAAATCGGAAATGCGGTGTTTATATCGCCCTTGGACAGTGTGTACCCCTCAATTTGGAATTGATGTCCGGAGGGGCCTCTCCAAGGTTGAGCTTTCGGGTTTTTGCTGTTCCTGTAAGCGTGTAAAACAGCTGCGTTAACTGCTTCCCGGTTCATATGGTCAGGGAAAAAGCTAGAAAACTTTTGCAGCCAGCGGTCGCCATCACGCACCTCGATAGTGGCGGTATAGACTCCTGCACGATTAGCTTTGGATTTAATTTTTACAACGCGTGCATTGGCGGGGTCTTGGCCGTTGGGGCGTGAGTGGAAGCCGACTGGTTTGCCCTTGCGATTTATCTCTCCCTCGAATATATGCCATTGATTGACGCCGGGTGAGGTGTTGCTCCACTGTTTCCCGTGCGATAGCGTTGCAGACCCATTTTTAACCTTACTCTGTTGCTGGCTTTGCGGATTCTGGCCATTGAGAAGCTTTTGGCCGATATCAGCATAATTTGACCCTAAAGCAATTAGCACGAGAGCGACGAGGGTGATCAGATTGTTCTTGCTCAGTTTCATGGGTTGGCAACAAGTCAAAAAGTGATAAGAACCCTTGATCTTACCATCAGCCTTCACCTCAGGGTTTACAAAGCGGTTAACTGGATTCGAGCGAAAATAGGCGCTTTGTAAATAGGCTCGTAGGGCTTCGGTGCAGGTTCGAGCTTTGTCCAAGTCAGTAAATGCTCGATTTTCATTCGTTAAAGGCCAGCTGTATGGCTAATTTAGTGGGTGTTTCTCTTAATCTGTTCCTGTTCTTTTTAGGCAAACTCCCTTAGCCTGCCGGATTGCGGTAACGCGTAGTTAGTGCTCGAGAATAACCGGAGAGGCCGAAACATGGACAAAGTAGTCGCCCGCTTGCAAGCGATGCAACAAGAGAATCTAGAGAAGCTCTATGGTTTACTGCGCATCCCTTCTATAAGTGCGGATCCCGATTTTAAAAATCAAGTACTTGTTTGTGCAGATCGGGTGAGCGAGCTGTTCGTTGAAGCGGGGCTTGATGATGTTCGGCTGTTGCGAAGCAAGGGTTATCCAGCCGTCTATGGCGAAAAAAAACTCAACCCCGATTGGCCTACCGTCTTGGTATATGGGCACTATGACGTTCAACCTCCCGATCCACTCGAACTCTGGAGTACCGAGCCTTTTGAGCCCACCGTTCGTGACGGAAAAATATTTGCTCGTGGCGCCAGCGACGATAAAGGGCAGTTTTTTATGCATGTGGCGGCAGTGGCTGCCATGATCGACCAAAAGGTGCTGCCGTGTAACGTTAAGTTCTTGATTGAAGGCGAGGAAGAAGTTGGCTCGGTGCACTTGGCAGATATTGTCGAGGGAAACCGTGAGCTCTTGGCCGCGGATACGATTTTAGTCTCTGATACGGCAATGGTTGCCAACGATGTGCCTTCAATAACGACTGGGGTGCGGGGTATGGCGTACCTAGAAGTGACGGTTACCGGCCCCAATCGCGATTTGCACTCAGGGATGTATGGCGGGGCCGTCGTCAACCCCATCAATGCGCTTTGCCAAATGGTGGCAAGCTTGCATGATGATCAGGGGCGAGTAGCTGTGCCTGGATTTTACCAAAATGTGCTTGATATGAGCCAGGCTGAGCGAGAGAGTTATACAGAAGTGCCCTTTGATGAGCTGGCCTACTGCCAAGAGCTAGGTGTAGATTCGCTAGGGGGAGAGAGTGGTTTTTCCCCGCTCGAGCGTATCGGTGCGCGACCGACGCTAGATGTCAACGGCATTTGGGGTGGGTATACGGGCGAGGGCGCCAAGACCGTGATTGCCTCTGAGGCCCGTGCCAAGATATCGATGCGGCTAGTACCCAACCAGAGCGCAGAGGAAATCACCCATTTGTTTGAAGCACACTTTCGAAGGTTGGCAATACCCGGCACACAAGTCGATGTGCAATACTTGCATGGCGGTGAGCCGGGGTTAATGCCCCTAGATTCAAAGGCATACCGCGCAGCAAGCCAAGCCTATGCGAAGACTTTCGAGAAAGAGCCCTTGCCGCTGCGCTGTGGCGGCTCCATTCCGTTGGTCAGCCTGTTTAAAGAGAAGCTAGGGCTAGATACCACGATGATGGGTTTTGGATTAGACAGTGATGCCATCCACTCTCCCGATGAAAGCTTCGGCCTCTTCAATTTTCATCGAGGCACCGAAACTATTCCTTGGTTTTACCATTTCTTTGCGCAATCAATGCAGGCGCGCTGATCACTTTTTGAGTACAACGATATGACTGATCGGCCCTTAGCTAGTGCTCTGAATAGAGACGTGCTGCTCTTGTCCTTTTGCCAAGCGATGATGACTAGCACCAACTCTTTGGTTGTCGCGTGTTCTGCACTTGTGGGGATGGCCTTGGCTAGCGACCCCCTGTTGGGAACTCTACCGGCAGCACTGCAGCACTTGGCGACCATGACATTTACTCTACCTGCCTCGCTTCTGATGGCAAAGCTAGGGCGTCGTGCCGGCTTTGCCGTGGGTGCCTGTATCGGTATATTAGGTGGTTATTGTGCCTGGCAAGGTATTGTGCAGCAGAGCTTCGCGGTGTTCGCGCTGGGTACAGCTTTGTTTGGGGTGCACAACAGCTTTGGCAACTTTTTTCGCTTTGCTGCAGTGGAGGCCACTCCGGTTTCGGTCAAAAACAGGGCCATCTCTTACGTGCTCGCGGGAGGAGTGCTGGCAGCGGTGCTTGGCCCGAGCATCGCCAGTTGGACTAGGTTGAGTATTGAGGATGCGCCGTTTGCCGGCAGTTTTATCGCGGTGATGGGCTTGTATCTGATGACCTTGCTGGCGGTCTCCCAGCTGAGTCTCAATCAGCCCACCGTTTTACCCAGTGCTGATAAAGGGCGTACGATCCGACAGATAGCCGCGCAGCCTCTCTTTCGAGTGGCGGTGTTGATTGCCACGGCCGGCTACGCGCTGATGGTTCTCCTGATGACGGCGACGCCGCTTGCAATGGCCGCGCATCAACATCCTTTTGCTGATACTGCAGTCGTGATTCAGTTCCATGTTTTGGCGATGTTTTTACCTTCTTTTTATACGGGTAATCTTATAGAGCGTTTGGGCATTCGCCGTGTCATGGCAATGGGCGTTGTATTGGGTTTGGCTACATCAGCTACCGCTTTGGCTGGCCATGGGTTTTGGTGGTTTTTTATCGCTTTAGTTTTTTTGGGTCTGAGCTGGAATTTCATGTTTGTAGCGGCGACCAGCTTGTTGACCGAGTGTTATAAACCCGAGGAGAAGGCTCGGGTTCAAGCTTTCAACGACTTTGTCATTTTTAGTACGGTTGGCTTGTGTGCTTTTGGTGCGGGTGCGATGCAGAGCTTTTTTGGGTGGGGGCTATTATGCATGCTGGCTGTACCACTATATTTGGGTGCGGGTTTTGCCGTATGGAGGTTGCCACCCAAGGTGCAACGACAAGCACTGGCCCAAGGGAGTTGAGCATGAGCCAATATCAGAGAAGTACCTGTCCGCATGATTGTCCCAGCGCCTGTGGACTGTTGGTAGAGCGCTTGGGGCCGGATCGTATCGGTCGGGTCAAAGGCGATCCAGATCATGGCTATACCCGTGGGGTAATTTGCGCCAAGGTCTCACGTTACCAAGAGCGCAACCATCATGCGGGAAGACTGAACAAACCTTTGCTACGCGTGGGCAAAAAGGGTGTCGGTATAGAGGCTTTCGAGCCAATTTCTTGGGATCAAGCGCTTGATCGCGTGGCGGCTGAGATGCGCTCTGCCAGCGAGAGCTATGGTCCCGAGTCAGTCTGGCCCTACAAATATGCAGGCACTATGGGGTTGATTCAGCTCAATGCCCTGGTGCGATTGCGTAATCTGGCTGGCTATTCCGTACAAAAAGAGACCATTTGCGTTGGGTTGAGTGGCCCCGGCTGCACGGTGGGTACGGGAAAGCGGCAAGGTGTAGATCCGCGCGAAATTCCAGAGTCTGAGCTTGTGGTTTTGTGGGGTTGCAATGCTGTGCACACGCAGGTGAACGTGATGCATTATGTCTCGCAAGCCAAAAAAAATGGCGCCAAACTTGTGGTGATAGACCCTTATCTTAACGCCACTGCCGAAAAGGCCGATGCGCATTTAATGCTCAAGCCCGGCACCGATGCTGCACTGGCTTGCGCGGTGATGCATGTTTTGATTGCAGAGGAGCTCGCGGATTTTACTTATCTGGCACAGTACACTGATGCGGACGAAGATTTTTACACCCATATTGCTAGCAAGAGCCCCGAGTGGGCCGCCGAAATAACGGGTCTTTCGGCACAGAGTATTCGCGAATTCGCTCGTCTCTATGGCAGCACTAAGCGCAGCTTTGTACGTGCTGGTTACGGCTTGAGCCGTTCCCGTAACGGCGCGATGAGTATGCATGCCGTGATGTGTTTACCGGCGGTCACCGGGGCATGGATGGTACGCGGTGGCGGTGCGTTACAGGGCACTGGCGTACATGAGTTTAACTTTCATCGTCTGCAGGGCCTAGACAAAACGAGAGGCGATGCGCGCGAGCTCGATCAATCGCGTATTGGCCCTATTCTCGACGGAACCGGCGAAGAAATGCAAGGGGCCGCACCTGTCAAATGTCTTCTCATTCAAAATACCAATCCGATGGCCGTGGCTCCGGCTTCGAAGCAAGTGAGAGCAGGTTTTGAGCGCGAAGACTTGTTTATTTGTGTGCACGAACAGTTTATGACTGAAACCGCTGCCATGGCAGACATTGTTTTGCCAGCCACAACATTTGTCGAGCACGACGATATCTATGCTTCAAACGGCCACACTTTTCTTGGGCTGGGTCCGAAATTGATCGATGGACCGGGTGAAGCGAAACCCAATACTTGGGTTATTCAACAATTGGCCCAGCGGCTAGGTTTGACGCATGAGTTCTTTTCAATGACTGACGCGGAGCAGGTGGAGGCTTTGTTGTCAGACTCGGATTACCCAGAAACTGCTCTGTTCGAAGATCATGTGCGCTTGGACTGCGCGCTGCATGAGGATGAAGCTCATTTTCGCGACGGGTTTAAGCATCAGGACAAGCGCTTTCATTTTCGCGCTGATTGGGCTGCGGTAGGTGATTCACAAAGACGTTTGCCGAGTTTGCCGGATTTTGTCGATAACATCGAAAAGATCAGTGCTCGGTGCCCTTTTCGTCTGGTCACGGCCCCCGCTCGCTGGTTTCTCAACACCTCATTCACTGAGGTTGAGACAAGTCAGCGACGTGAAGGTGGTGAGCCCTACGCGTTAGTCCACCCAGATGATTTGCTCGCTCAAGGTATCGCTGAGGGGGAACTGTTGGAAGTAGGTAACCACCGAGCCCAACTCCAGTTGTTAGCACGCTCTTTTGCAGGACTTCAGCGCGGCGTGGTGGTGGTTCACAGCGTCTGGCCAAGTGGGCATTTCATAGGCGGGTTAGGAGTGAACGCTTTGGTGGGAGCCGATTCTCCCCCGCCCAATGGAGGGGCTGCGTTCCATGATACCGCCGTGTGGATCAAAGCTGTGGCTGCAACATGACCTGGCGCTGCCCTGTCCCATGGCTGAACAGTTCGCACCGACAAGGCATAGGGGTTAAACTTAGGGATTGAATCTATGCGTCCCAACGAGGAAATTTTGATGGAAAATGCAAATCACCCGGCTCAAGCTGCTGTTCAGAAGAACTACGTCTGGTTGACACTGGGTTTCTTTTTGCCCGTTTTTGCGTTTTACGCGGTTTACACCATTTTTCAATCACGCGAGGCTGCAAAGGGGTCTTGGTTGGAGTCGCACACTGATTTTCAAGTGCGTTTGGTGTCTGTAGTCGCCGTTGTATTGGCTGTAGGTATTGTCCTTGGCATGCTGCACATCAGTTTATTGAGTGTATTGGCTTTTGGTTTTCTTTTCCTATGGTACATGCTTCGCATCGCCAAGGGCTGGAGCCAACTAGGTGTTGGTGAAGCTGCCGAATCAGGCTGGATATAAACGCGAGCATTTATGCTCTCGCCCCAGCGCTGGTCTAGCGAATTAGACCAGCTGTTTGCCGCGCATGGGGATGCTGA
>JBMYWE010000079.1:0-8878 GCA_049607125.1 Granulosicoccaceae bacterium
GTAAGTCGACGAGGTCTTCGGCTCTCCATTGCCATGCTTGGCATACTGAGGCTGCAGTTTTTTCCGGTACTTCATACTCGTGGCCGCCCGCGTATAAATAACAGCTGCCGGCAATTCGCTGGTAGGCGAATCGGATATCTGCACGTCGCTCAAGGCTTGCCTTCCCGCAGGCTAGGGCGGTAATTAAACTTGGGCCGTCGTTGTCGGTATTGAGTTGTAAGTCAGCAGCTCGGTCGGTCAGGTGTTTGCCCAACCAGCGGTCGAAGCGCGTGTCTCCATTGGCCAGTGCCTCGGCGACCGCATGGCGCAAACGGTCTCTCGCATCTTGGGATATCTCACCAGGATTGCTCTGCGCCGTGAAAGCGGGATCTCGCAGTGGCGCGGCGTCAGCGAGGCTTTGTGTGGCTTCGTCTGTCCACCCGTTGGCCAGATCAGAGGCCGTGGGCGCTCTGAAACCGACAGACCAAGTAATACAGGGGGTCTCGGCCACGCCGTGGTGCAGATAACCTGGAGGCAAATAGAGTAAATCACCGGGCAGCACTGCAATTGATTGAGTGAACTGAGGGCTCTCGATAACTTTGATATCCAAGCCCGGAATTAGCCTGTAGCCACCTTCGGGCTCCGGGCCTATATGCCAAGTGCGAGTGCCATCCACTTGCCATAAAAAGACATCGTAGTGGTCAAAGTGCGGACCCACCGAACCCCCTGGCGGCGCAAAGGATGCCATCAAGTCGTCGATGCGCCAATCTGGGATAAAACGAAATGGATTGAGCCAGTGGCGAAATTCGGGCAGCACCTTGTCTAGGTCACCGACCAGTAGGGCCCAGCCGTCCTCGCCCAGCCAATCAAACAGTTCGGGCTCAAAGGGCCCGTGGCGCAATTCCCAAGGTCGCTCTCCCTTGCTCTCGATCAGTAGCCGACTGGCAACGTCTGGGTCGCAGGCGAGGCCACCGAGTTCGTCGGCGGGCAGTGGGTTTTCAAAGCCCGGGAAGGCTTGCGGGATATACAGAGGCTTTTGCTGCCAGTACTCGGCGATAAAACGCTCGGCTGTCAGGCCGTCTGGCCACTGAATTTGATCGAAGGATTGCATGGGGCGCTCTCGCGTTAGCTACTGAGTGCATTATGCCGTAGTTGTCGCCTTCAGAGGGAGGGGTAGAGTGCGCTCTTGCTCATTCAGCCTGCTTGTCATATTGATAGCGCAGCCCCTGCTACACGCAGTATTTTGCTCTTCTTGCAGTATTTTTGTCACTGTAGATCGCTGTATATCTACATATTCACATTTGATATAATAAGCCTTTTATATACCTTATTGCAGTTATCCGAGGGCGCGCTGACGATGGACTTTGTTGCAATTGGAGAGGAGCTGGGGACCGAGACCACATCGGCTATTCTCGGACTCATTGTTGGCCTTGTTTTTGGGATTTTTGCTCAGCAGAGCCGCTTTTGTTTACGTGCGGCTTGTGTGGAGTTTTGGCGGGGTCACCCCGGGGTTAAATTTTCGATTTGGTTGCTCAGTTTCTCGGCCGCTCTGCTGGCCACGCAATACCTTATTTTCACAGACAACCTGGACACCTCGGCCGTACGCCAGTTGGCTAATACGGGCTCGCTGTCTGGAGCCATAATCGGTGGCTTGCTCTTTGGGATAGGAATGGTGCTGGCACGAGGCTGTGCCAGTCGGTTGCTGGTGTTGTCTGGTACGGGAAATTTGCGCGCATTGGTCTCGGGCCTGATTGTCACAGTAGCGGCGCAAGCTTCACTGAGAGGGGCCTTGTCGCCATTGCGAGAAAAGCTCGGTGCGCTTTGGTTGGTTGATGCCGAGAGCCGCAATATGGCCAACTACCTTCCCGAGATAGCGGGTATGCTTGCTGGCGCTATTTTGTTGGTGTTGGCCTTGTATTTTGTATACAAAAACAAAACAGGCGTCTGGGTTTCTTTCGGGGCTGTGGTCGTGGGTGCGTCGGTCGCCTTGGGCTGGTTTTTGACCAACTGGCATGCGAGCTGGTCTTTCGATACGGTGGCGGTCCAGAGTGTCAGTTTTACCGGCCCAGCAGCAGACACATTGATGGGCTTGATCAACACGCCGAAAATTGAGTTGAGCTTTAGCGTGGGATTGGTGCCGGGGGTGTTTTTTGGCTCCATGCTCGCCGCTTTGTTAACGCGCGAGTTCGAAGTGCAAAAATTCACCGAGGAAACTGGGCTCACTCGCTACTTGATCGGCGCCGTGATTATGGGCTTTGGCGGTATGCTAGCCGGTGGCTGTGCCGTTGGCGCGGGCGTGACCGGCGGGGCTGTACTGGCGGTAACCGCATGGGTTGCGTTGTTTTTTATGTGGTTGGGCGCTGGCCTGACAGACTTGCTAATAGACAAGCCTAAGTCTTGAATCGGCTCAAAGCAATCGGGGCAGCGCAACTGAGCGAGAGAGCTGAGTCACCACCCAAGTGAGGGTGTGGTGGCGCTATTGGCTGCCTGCTCAACAATTGAGCTTGAGCAAATCGGCCAAGTTGTAGATATGAGAACCGGCGATGTAGGAGAAGGGAAACAAGCTGGCCGGTTTTGGTTCTAAGGTTTCCTTGTCAAGCAAGATCAAGCTGGTGTCATGACCAAATGCTAGAACAATGTACTTTTTGTCCCGAGTCATGCTGACGCCCCGCGGTGCTGGCATATCTAGACGCTTGATTAATGCCCTGTTTTTTAACGACCAAGCAGTAACCATATCGCCGTCTGGGTGGGTCACCACCGCTCGATCTTCTACCGTGAGTACACTCAGCGCCTCGCCAATCATGTTGTTCACGGTCTTCTTTGGACTGCTGAGTGTGCGCAGTGGTTTGCCTCTGGGTCCAATGCTGACACCGCCAATACTTCCGTTGGGCAAGCCATCGCGAGGGGCGGATACAACAACCAAGGTATTGTCGGGCGCAATGGAGAAATGTCCTGTATTGACAGCATAACTACTGGGCTTTTCGTGCTTGATTAGCGACTGTGTGGCGATATCGACAAACGCCACATTGGGCAGGGCGCCGTTGCGGTTTCCTCCACCGTTAGTGATGACCATCGTGTTGCCATCATCGATCAATTGGCATTCGTGCGGGGCATGACCAAAGCTTGGAAACTCGCCGACTATTTCCCCGCTCTTGCCGTCCCGAACGCTGATTAGCCCTTCACCGCTAGCGCTTAGAACTTCTGTGGTGTAGAGATACTTGCCGTCTTTAGAGAAGGCGCAGTGACCATAGAATTTGCGACCCTCAGGCAAGGGGAGTTGTTGTTCCACCGACAGTGTGTCGATATTGAGAATCACCCCGTGTGGGCCTTTTTTCTCGCAGGCGATAACTAGTTTGGCTCGATCGGGGTGTAGACACATTCCGTGAGGCAGGAAGTTGAGGTCGATCAAGCTTTTATCGCGTCGCTCAAAATTGACAATCGATAGCGCAAAGCGCTGTTTGTCTGGTTGATCGAGATCGTTGTATCGGCTGCCTCCCAAAAAGACATTGTCCCCTTGATAAGCTTGCTCTAGCGAGGTCATGTTGTATCCCTAAGCGCAGGATCAGCGCGAGGGCTGATATCGTCAGTCTTAGGAGTGTAGTTTATTGCTTAGGGGATACTTTTCATGAGGCGCGAACCGAGTGTTTACGCCTCATGCTGTCACGAGGCTTATACCAACGGGTGCTGTTGCTTGGCCAACTCAGCTGCGGCCCCTGTGTAGCTGGCGGGGGTCATCTCGGCCAGACGCTTTTTAGCCTCTTCAGGGATATCCAAGGTTTCTACAAATGCCTTGATATCCGCTGCGCCAATCTGCTGGCCGCGAGTGAGTTCCTTGAGTTTCTCGTAGGCGTTTTCGACTCCGTAGCGGCGCATCACTGTCTGGATAGGCTCCGCCAATACTTCCCAAGCGTTGTCGAGGTCTGAGTCGAGGTTATCGGCGTTGACCTGGAGTTTGCTCATGCCTTTGAGTAGCGAACTGTAGGCAATTGAGGATTGCGCGATACCCACGCCGATGTTGCGCAACACCGTGCTGTCAGTGAGGTCGCGCTGCCAGCGGCTAATTGGCAGCTTGGCCGCCAAGTGCGAAAACAGCGCGTTGGCTACACCAAGGTTGCCTTCAGCGTTTTCAAAGTCGATGGGGTTGACCTTGTGCGGCATGGTGGAGCTGCCGATCTCACCAGCGATGGTGCGTTGCTTGAAGTAGCCGATGGAGATGTACGACCAGATATCGCGAGCAAAGTCGATCAAGATCGTGTTGAAGCGCGCTTGGGCGTCGAATAGCTCGGCGATGTAATCGTGTGGCTCGATCTGAGTGGTCAAGGGGTTGAAGCTCAAGCCCAGTGATTCAACAAATTTGGCCGAGAAAGTGGGCCAGTCGACATCAGGGTAGGCGGAGAGGTGGGCGTTGTAGTTGCCCACAGCACCGTTGATTTTCCCGAGAATGGCTTGCTTGGCCACTTGCTCACGCTGGCGGCGCAAGCGGTAGACGACGTTGAGGAGCTCTTTGCCAAGCGTTGTGGGTGAGGCGGTTTGGCCGTGAGTGCGACTGAGCATAGGTTGCTCTGCTTGTTCGGCGGCCAAACCTTCAATAGAGGCAATCACCGCATCCATCTCTGACAGCAATACGTTCTCGCGTGCGGCGTTCAGCATGAGCGCGTAGGAAAGGTTGTTGATGTCTTCGCTGGTGCAGGCAAAATGAAAAAACTCTCGCGCTTCTGCCAACGCAGGCAAGTCGGCGGTGTGTGCCTTTAAAAAATACTCCACCGCTTTCACGTCGTGGTTGGTTGTCGCTTCAAAGTCTTTAACCGCTTGCGCGTGTTCGGGTTTGAAGTCGGTGATCAAGGCTTCTAGTCGTGCATTGCTGACGTCATCAAGCGGCGGGCACTCAACAATTGCCGGGTCGGCGGCTAGCGCTTGAATCCAACGCACCTCCACCAAAGTGCGAAAACGGATCAAGCCGTATTCGCTGAGGTATTCGCGGTAGGCGGCGGTTTTGCTGCCGTAGCGGCCGTCGATGGGAGAGAGGGCGGTGAGGGGGCTGAGTTCCATGGGCTTGAGTGCTTACCGTTCAGAAGTTAAACCCACATTATACCTAGGTCCCAGCTGCAAGTGAGTTCGGTTTGGAGGCAGCATAGTGCTTTTGCTTAAGGGCTGGCCCGACCTGTGGTGCGGCTCACTGTTCAGGCTGATAAAGCGCTCAACATGTGCAGGCGCTTTGTTGTAGACTGCTAGGTTTTGCACGCAGGCTCCGTCCATGCTTGAACTCAACCCGCTGACGAATAAAATCGCTGACCTCAATGAGCGCTGTGAAGCACTCCGGGGGTATCTTTGACTACGCCTCCAAGGCTGAAAATTTGGAGGAGGTAAAGCGCGAGCTAGAAGACCCTAATGTCTGGAACGACCCGGAGCGGGCGCAGGCGCTGGGCAAGGAGCGCGCAGCGCTAGAAGCGGTGGTGCTCACCCTGGACAAACTCGCCGAGGGGCTTAC
Source organism: Granulosicoccaceae bacterium (assembly GCA_049607125.1). Taxonomy (GTDB): domain Bacteria; phylum Pseudomonadota; class Gammaproteobacteria; order CALCKW01; family CALCKW01; genus CALCKW01. The sequence goes on from JBMYWE010000079.1 coordinate 5,468, forward strand.
CGACGCCACTGATCTGTTGGAGATGGCGGCCGAGGAGCAAGACGAAGAAACCGTCGAGTCGATCCAGGTTGATTTAGACGACTACGAGACTCAAGTGGCAGATCTGGAGTTTCGCCGCATGTTTGCCGGTGAAAACGACGCCAACAACTGTTTCTTGGATATTCAGGCGGGGGCGGGTGGCACCGAGGCGCAGGATTGGGCCGAGATGGTGCTGCGCATGTACTTGCGCTGGGCCGATCGCCGAGGTTTTAAGGCCGAGTTGATGGAAGCCTCTGCGGGTGATGTTGCTGGGGTTAAGTCGGCCACTATCCAGATCACAGGTGAATACGCCTACGGTTGGCTGCGCACTGAGACCGGCGTACACCGTCTGGTGCGCAAATCACCGTTTGATTCGGGCAATCGTCGTCACACCTCTTTTGCGGCAGTGTTTGTCTCGCCGGAGATCGACGACAACATCGACATCGAAATAAACCCGGCCGATTTGCGCATCGATGTCTATCGCGCCAGTGGCGCGGGAGGTCAGCACGTCAACCGGACGGAATCAGCGGTGCGTATCACCCACAACCCGACCAACATTGTGGTGCAGTGCCAAAGTGGGCGCTCACAGCATCAAAACAAAGACCAAGCCATGAAGCAGCTTAAAGCGAAGCTGTACGAGCTCGAGCTGCAAAAGCGCTCTAGCGAGTCGCAGGCGCTGGAAGACTCCAAGTCCGATGTGGGTTGGGGCAGCCAGATTCGCTCCTACGTGCTCGACCAGTCGCGCATCAAGGACTTGCGCACGGGCGTTGAAGTCAGCGCCACACAGACCGTGCTCGATGGCAACTTGGACCCCTTTATAGAAGCGAGCCTAAAGCAGGGCTTGGAATAAACCGGAACTGACATGACAGATCAAGAGACTCCACAAGAAGACGTGCAGCAGGACGAGAATCAACTCATCGCCCAGCGCCGCGAGAAGCTGAACGCCCTGCGTGAAGCGGGCGATGCCTTTCCCAACGACTTTCGACGCGACACCGAAGTGAGCGAAATCCGCGCGGCCTATGGCGATAAACCCGCCGAGTATTTCCAGGAGAACACCCACACAGTTCGCCTTGCAGGCCGTTTGATGGCCAAGCGTGTGATGGGCAAGGCGAGCTTCGCCAACCTGCAGGACACCACGGGCCGTATCCAGCTCTATGTGCATGGCAAGCAAATCGGTGCGGAAGCCTATGACGCTTTTAAAACCTTTGATATGGGCGATATCGTCGGCGCGGTGGGCACCGTGTTTGTCACTCAAAAGGGGGAGTTGTCAGTCAAGCTGACCGAGCTACGTCTGTTGGTGAAATCACTGCGTCCGCTACCAGAGAAGTTTCACGGTATTTCGGATCAAGAAATGCGTTACCGTCAGCGCTACGTGGATTTGATCGTCACCGAGAAATCTCGCCAGACATTTAAAGCGCGCTCCAAGGCCATCGACGCCATGCGCCGCTTTTTGGTTGACCGCGATTATCTCGAGATTGAATCACCCATGATGCAGGTGATTCCCGGCGGAGCGACTGCCAAGCCATTTATCACCCATCACAATGCGCTCGATATGGACTTGTATCTGCGCGTGGCGCAGGAGCTACCGATCAAGCGCACCTTAGTGGGCGGCTTTGATCGAGTGTTCGAACTCAATCGCGTGTTCCGCAATGAGGGCTTGTCGACACGGCACAACCCCGAGTTCACCATGATGGAGTGCAACGAAGCTTACGTTGACTACCAGCAGTACATGGACATGACCGAAGACATGTTGCGCCAGTGCGCGCAAACTGTACTCGACAGTGCGCAGGTGGCGTACCAAGGCGAGACCTTCGACTTCGGCAAGCCTTTTGTGCGCGTGACCATGCGCGATTGCGTGCTGCAGCACAACCCTGATCTGAGCGAAGATATGCTCGCAGACGCCGATGCCTTGGCGGCCTACGCCAAGTCTAAGCATATTGAGGTGGAGGCGGGCACCAGCGTGGGCATGTTGTTGCTCACTCTCTTTGAAGAAACCGCCGAAGAGAAACTGCGTGACCCAACCTTTGTGATCGATCACCCGGTAGAAGTGTCACCGCTGGCTCGCCGCTGTGCTTACGACCCCTCGGTCACCGAGCGTTTTGAGTTGTTTATCGGCGGCCGCGAGATAGCCAACGGTTTCTCGGAGCTCAATGACGCCGAAGACCAAGCCCAGCGCTTTGCCGACCAAGTAGCGCAAAAAGACGCCGGCGATGAAGAGGCGATGTACTTCGATCACGACTATGTGCGCGCGCTCGAAGTGGGTTTGCCACCCAACGCGGGATTGGGCATTGGGGTGGATCGCTTGGTCATGCTGCTGACTGATTCTCCGTCCATTCGCGACGTGATTTTGTTCCCGCATATGCGGCCTGAAGCGGGCTAATAAGCTGTTTGCCGCCGACCCGTTATCCGCGGGTCGCGGTTGGCCTCTCTTGTTCTGGCCGCGGTTGTCTTCTGATCCATTCATCCGCATCGTCTGCGTGTCAGTCGGCAAAGCTTTTCTGTTAACAGAGCCGGGTGCCAATATGCACCCAGGCGCGCTTTTACCCCAGTTCTGCCTTGCTCTTGCGTCAATCTGACAAAAAAACCACACCAAACTCCCGATGTGACAAATTCCGACTACTATCATGGAGTGCAGGAAATTTGTGCGTGGCGTCGGCTTTTCGCGATTCGCCACTAGCGGCTTTTCAAAACCTCTGCCACCGAATGTGCTGATCGTGATTTTGGCGAGCGCTGCGGTGGGGTTGGTTTTTTTTAACTGGATTGAGTGAAAGAGATGAATCAGAAAATCACGCTTACTGCTGGCTGCCTAAGTGCTGCGCTTTTGTGCACTCCGGCGTCCGCCAACGATTTTCAGGGACGATGGTATTTTGGTCTCGGCGGCGGTGTGTCTCGTCTCGAGCCCGACACCGATACGTCACAATATGATATCGACGAGACAGAGGATACTTCTGCCCGCGTGGTGATTGGTCGCGACCTGACGAATCGGCTCTCCGTCGAACTCTATTTCGCCGACCTCGGTGAGATGACACTCAAACCGAAGGCAACAGCGGTCAACCCAGTGGCCGACCCCTATGTGGGTTACCAAGTGGGTGGCTTGCATCTGTTGGCTTATTTCTTCAACTCCGATGGAGCCGAAGGGCGCCACTACCGCGACAGCTTTTCTATGTTTGCGAAAATTGGCGCGGGCACGATGGACAATGAAGCCAACGTCGAATATGAGCGACTGGAAGATCTACACCTGTCGTTGGGCTTCGGTATGGAAGGCTTGATCGCCGGTGGTGTTAGCTGGCGCTTTGAAGTGGACGGCTATGACGTCGACGCAGCGCAGGCAAGCCTGAGTTTGGTCAAACGTTTTGGTGCAGTGACTTCGGTGTACGGATCTAAAGTTGCTGC
>JBMYWE010000080.1:0-6763 GCA_049607125.1 Granulosicoccaceae bacterium
TGCCTTTTCCTTGGCAATGCGCTCTGCTTCAGCTTCCGCTTCTAGGCGCTGGCGCTCTTCTTCGGCCGCCTTTTCCTCGGCAATGCGTTTGGCCTCGGCTTCCGCCTCCAAGCGCTGGCGTTCTTCTTCGGCCGCCTTTTCCTCGGCAAGGCGCTTGGCCTCGGCTTCCGCCTCTAGACGCAATCGTTCTTGTTCTGCAGCCTTTTCTTCCGCGACACGTTTTGCTTCAGCAGCAGCTTCCTGTTCAGCTTTTTTCTGGGCAATCACAGCGAGACGCTGCTCTTCAGCTTCGCGTATCACACGCTGTTCTTCAGCCAGTCGCTCTGCTTCCCGCCGGGCGATTTCATCGAGCCGCGCCTGCTCCTCGGCCCGCATGTCAGCTATCTGCTCGCGCACCTCCTCGGCATTAACAGCTACCGCCGTGATGGGCGAAGGCTCGCCGCCAGGCTCTTCTAGAGTTATCACTCGATAATCCAAATTGAGCAACAACACCACGGCAAAGCCCACATGCATCAGCAAGGAGCCAATCAGAGCTAAGGGTTGTTTGAGAACCAATTCCAGCATGGCTTAGCCTGGCGGCTCCGTCATCAGACCTATTTGCTGCGCACCAGCGGCCTGTAAGATTGTCATAGCGTTAACCACATCTCCATAGGCCACCCCCTCGTCGCCAGCGACGAGCACACGCTTATTTGGTTGTTGGCGAATAACGGCGGCAGCCAATTGAAAAGCGGCATCGCGAGCGAGTGGTTCATCAGGACTTTCGCCCACGCTCAGATAGAGTTGGCCACTAGCTGTGACGGTAAGAATCAATGGTTCATCTTGACGAGTATCTAAAGGCTCTGCCTCAGATTTTGGTAGTTCAACATCGACACCCGTTTTTAGCAAAGGTGCGGTGATCATAAAGATAACCAGCAATACCAGCATGACGTCGATATAGGGCACGACGTTCATCTCTGCCACCTGCCGACGCTTGCGGTCGCTGCGTCGCAGATCCAAGTCTCCCGCCATCATCAGGCACCGCCTTGCGTACGACGACTGTTTAACTGGCGATTGAGAAGATTAGAAAACTCTTCAGCGAAGTTTTCATAGCGGCTGAGTGTTCGGTCTATTTGGTTGGCGAATCGGTTATAGAAGATAACAGCCGGAATCGCAGCAAACAGACCGATCGCCGTCGCAATGAGTGCCTCGGCAATACCCGGAGCCACCATGGCGAGCGTCGCTTGCTGCACATTGCCCAGAGCACGAAATGAATTCATGATGCCCCAGACGGTTCCAAACAAGCCGATGTAGGGGCTGACCGAGCCAACCGTTGCCAAAAAGGACAAGCTCTGCTCGAGATCATCGGTTTCGCGCGAGAGCGCCAGTCGCATCGATCGACGCGAACCAGCGAGAATGGAGTCAGCGTCAGAGTTGCCTCTGGACAAGCGGCCATATTCACTAAAGCCCGCCTCAAACAGTCGATCCAAGCCTCTCAGATTACCGCGCTGCGGTTTGAGCTTGCGGTAGATATCAGAGACATCACCTCCGGCCCAGAAAGTTTCTTCAAACTTGCTAGCTTCTTTTCGCGCTCGACCTAGTTGAGACAACTTGGCAATAATAATCGCCCAAGAGATCAACGACGCCAGCAACAGAATAACCATCACTGCTTGCACAATGGGGCTGGCCTCGAGGACCAGAGAAATCATGGACATATCAGCGTTCACGGTGCAAAGCCTCTATCACTTCAGTTGGTACGGGCACGGGTCGTCCGGAACTCTGCGAAATACACGCAATGCGCACAAGTCCCGTGCAAATGGGTTTTTCAAGGGGTTCCCCCCGACGAAATACTGGCTGCGAAAAAAGCAAACTGGCGCGCCTTTGTTCAAGGATCTCAACACCAATTTGTAGTTCATCGTCCATCCGTGCGGGAGATAAATAGTCAACGTTTGCAGATCGCACAACAAACACCAGATCGTGATCTCGCGCCAATCGGCTCTGCTCTATTTGACTCTCTCGCAAGAACTCAGTGCGCGCGCGCTCCATAAAGCGCAGGTAGTTGGCGTAATACACAATGCCACCGGCATCGGTATCTTCGATATACACGCGAACAGGCCATACAAACACGGAAATTCAGTACCCGCCATTCAAACTCACGCTAGTGTATCGTCTGCGACACGAAATGTAACGGTTTGTCGAGAATTTAAGCCTATCCCTCGGATATCTCTGAGGATAACCCGCTAAACCTAGCGGCTAGGGTTTAACGCGTTGATGGGATAAAACATGCTGTCAGCGACTGCGACGACGGACTATTCATAGTCTTTGCCAAGTGTCAGGCGTCGAAACACTGTCGCCGACGTTAAAAGCCCTTAGTCGCCGCTGGGCATGCCTTTACTGTTGGCCATTGCAGACTCAGGTGCCTTAAGACCAAAACTGCGCCACGCGCTCTGGGTAGCCACGCGACCGCGCGGAGTGCGCATTAAAAGACCTTGTTGAATAAGGTAGGGCTCGATGACATCTTCGATGGTGCCTGGTTCTTCTCCAATAGCTGCCCCCAGGTTGTCCACGCCAACCGGACCTCCATCAAACTTCTGCATGATCGACAGCAGCAAGCGCCTGTCCATGTTGTCCAACCCCAGGCGATCGACATCGAGCATATCGAGCGCTGCGCTCGCCACGCTTTTGGTGATAGCGCCGTCGGCTTTGACCTCAGCGTAGTCACGCACACGCCGCAACAAACGGTTAGCAATACGCGGGGTGCCACGGGCGCGGCGCGCAATTTCTATGGCCCCCTCTGCCTCGGTGCTAACGCCGAGAAGGTTCGCCGCGCGCGTGACGATGGCAGCCAGATCTTCAACGCCGTAAAACTCCAAACGTTGAACGATGCCAAATCGGTCGCGCAACGGTGAGGTGAGCAAGCCCGCGCGCGTGGTAGCGCCAACGAGGGTAAAGGGTGGCAAATCTAATTTGATCGCCCGCGCTGCGGGGCCCTCACCGATAATGATATCCAACTGGGAGTCTTCCATCGCCGGATAGAGAATCTCTTCAACGGCTGGGCTCAAGCGATGAATTTCATCGATAAACAGCACGTCGTGAGATTCGAGATTAGTAAGCATCGCCGCCAGATCTCCGGCCTTCTCAAGGGCGGGACCAGAAGTTTGACGCAAATTAACTTGCAACTCATTGGCGACAATATTGGCGAGGGTTGTTTTGCCCAGACCGGGCGGACCGAAAATCAACAGATGATCGAGTGCTTCTTGGCGGCGCCTGGCGGCAGTGATGAATATCTCCATCTGCTCAGCCACCGCGGGCTGCCCGCGATAGTCCGACAACATCCGCGGGCGCAGTGCACGATCTTGGTTATCGTCCGAGCCACCATCCAACGCCACCAAACGATCTGTCGTCACACACTTCCCCGATTTATACTGTACAAAGAGATAGTATAAGCCGAAATCAATACAATGACACGTCAGCACAAGCCGTCATTCACGCGGCTGTCGCTCCACGCGCAACGCACACAGGTCAGATCTAGCGAAGCGAGCCCCCGAACAACACCATTGTGCAGACAATCACACCGCACGCGCGGCGGGTACCGAGACTCGAGCCCCGTCTAAGCGGGGGGCTGGCCCTAGAAAATTAGGCCGGCTCGAATCTGCCTTTGAGGTAGGCAATAATGTCGGATGATTCGTACATCCATTGCACCTCATCGCCCTCTTCAATGCGCAGGCAAGGTGCCTGCACTTGGCCACCTTCGCGTGCCAGCTCATCGCGGAATGGCCCGCTTTGCGCGTCGCGTGTCTCAATGTTCAAACCTAGACGGCCGATCTCGCGGCGCACCATCACGCAGAAAGGGCAAGCGTAGAACTGATACAAAGACAGACTCGCTGTCTGCGCATCCACTGATGCTTGCTCGTCGGCGCCACGCTCTACTGGCTTAGGCTGAGTCACAAAACTTCCAAACACAATCAATCTCCCCAAGCCTTCACGGACCAGTTTTAAAATCACGAATCACCTGCTCTATCAGCGCCGACCGCTGCTAAAAATATTCAGCAAACACCGCATCGAAAGGGGCGCAGTTTAGTGAAATAGGCTGACTTCGACAATACCAAGGCATGAAGGTTCTGCTCAGGCTGCGCCAGAGCCCACATTTTAGCCCTCACTAGCCCTTGGCGATCAGCTCTCCCAAATGCTCGGTGAGCAGCATATTCTCGCGGTAGTCAATCGGCAACACCAGCAAGCTAGGGCCGTCTTCCTCCAGTGCCTTCGTCAGCGTACCGACCAGCTCGTCGCTGTTCTCCACCCGATGCCCCTTCCACCCGAAAGATGAAGCCAGCTGCATCCAATCCGGGTTGCCGAAATCCAACTCAGTATGCCTGCCAAAACTGTTTTCCTGCTTCCAGGCAATCAACCCGTAAGCATGATCCTCCCAAATCATCACGGTGAGCTGAACCCCGAGACGTACTGCCGTTTCCATTTCCTGCACATTCATCAGAAAGCCTGCGTCACCGCAGATGGCCAAAATGTGCTTGTCAGGCTCCACCAAAGCAGCGGCAATGGCGCCGGGCAAGGCAAAGCCCATGGAGCAAAAGCCATTGGGGATCAGACAGGTATTGGGCTCGTGGCAATGGTAGTGGCGCGCGATCCACATTTTGTGGGCCCCCACATCGGAGAGCAAAATATCCTGCGGGCCCATGACCTGGCGCACATCCCAGAGAACCTTTTGCGGTCGGATGCTACCCGTGGTCTGATCCTCAGCATAGACGGCCAAATCCGCGGCCATTTGATTGCGCAGCCGCTGCTGGCCAGTCAAATCAAAGGCGGGCAAACCTCGCTCGCGCACCCGCTCATTGAGCATCCACAAAGCGTGCGCCAAATCGCCCACCACCTCGAGCTCGGGGCTGTAGTGTTCGTCGATCTCGGCGGGCATAAAGTCCATGTGCAGGATGCGCTCGGTACCCGTTGGGTTCCACAACTTGGGGTGATACTCCACCATGTCGTAACCGAGCGTGATGACCAAGTCCGCCTCATCTATTGCCAAAGTAGGCACGTCTTTGGAACCCAAACCCACCGTAAACAAGCAGTAGTTGGCATCCATGTCGACGCAGCCCTTAGCCATAAAGGTGTTAACCACTCCTATCCCAGTCAACTCACAAAAAGTACGCAACTGCTTGCTGGCACGTCGGCGAATGCAGCCATTGCCGGCAATGATCACAGGACACTTTGCTTTAGCAATCAATTCAAACACACGGTCCATCGTGACATCGTCTGGCACAGGGCGGCGCACTCTCACCACCGGTAATGGCGCCGTATCAACATCCAATTCTGCAATGTCCTCGGGAAGCTCAATATGTACAGCACCTGGTTTTTCCAACCTCGACAAGCGCACGGCCTTGCGCACAATCTCGGGAATACTGCCTGGATGCACCACCGTCACCGCCCACTTGGTCAGCGGTTTAAACATGCCCACCACGTCCATCACTTGATGAGACTCTTTGTGCAGACGTGCGGAGTCGCCCTGACCGGTGAGCACCAACATCGGGGCGCGATCCATGTTGGCGTCGGCCACACCGGTGACAAGATTGGTCGCCCCTGGTCCTAGCGTACCCAAACATCCCGCTGGGTTGCCGGTCAGACGGCCGTAGATCTCCGCCATAAAGGCCGCGCCCTGCTCGTGGCGAGTCAGAACAAAGCGAATGGAATCCGACTTTTCGAGCGAGAGCATAAAATCTGCATTTTCCTCGCCCGGCACACCGAAAATATATTCGATCTGCTCCTGTTCCAAGCACGCCACCATAAGATCCGACGCTTTCATTTTCTACACCCCACCGATTGTTTAATTGTGCGCGCGCCTCGACAGGCGAGCCAAAGCTTGCCTGAACCGCTGTCCTCGCGTAACGTCGAGACACTATCTCACACTAACAATAGATCAACACCGAGAGCGATATGGATTTAGGTATCAGAGGCAAGACCGCCATCGTTTGTGCAGGCTCGCGCGGATTGGGCAGAGGTTGCGCTGAAGCACTAGCCGCCGAGGGCGTCAATTTAGTGATCAATGGACGCAACGCTGAAAAGCTAGCCGAAACAGCAGCTGTCATACGCGAACAACACGGCGTTGACGTTGTGGAAGTGGCGGCAGATATCGGCAGTGAATCCGGTCGTTCAGCCGTGCTGGCAGCCACAGACCAGGTCGACATATTGATCAACAACAATGGCGGGCCACCACCAGGGCTCTGGTCGGACTGGGGAAAAGACGAGTGGCTACATGCTGTCGAGCAAAACATGATAACCCCAATCATGATGATCAATGCCGTACTGCCAGCCATGATGTCGCGCGGCTGGGGTCGAATTGTCAACATTACTTCCCAGTCGGTGAAGTCGCCCATCCCCGTGCTTGGCTTATCCAATGGCGCGCGCGCTGGTCTGACCGGATTTGTCGGCGGCACTTCGCGCCAAGTGGCTAGCTCAGGTGTAACCATCAACAACTTGCTGCCCGGCATTCACGACACCGACCGCGCCACCGCGCTCGATCAAGGCGCAGCCTCGGCGCAAGACATCAGCTTTGAGGATGCGCGCAAGCAACGTGAGCTGAGCATCCCGACTCATCGCTACGGCACCGCCGAGGAATTTGGAGCCACCTGCGCTTTCATGTGTTCACAACATGCAGGCTACATGATAGGTCAGAATATTCTGCTGGACGGCGGTTCGGTCAACACGACACTCTAATCATTACTTGTGTCCCTAAACTAATGGCACGTCGCCTAACGCGCTCCCTGAACTAGCGCGACGG
>JBMYWE010000080.1:6773-8851 GCA_049607125.1 Granulosicoccaceae bacterium
GTTTTCGCCCCCTCGTGATGTGGGCGTTTCTCAACAGCAATCAAGATGAGAATCACCGGCGCGCAACGTCACAATACCTAGGCAAAGGAGAGCCCGATGAATCCATCGCTCGTGCGTGGCATATGGTTGATGTTGCTCGCTATGTTTTCGCTTTCCAGCATGGACGCTGTGGCAAAAATACTGATCGAAAACAAAGTGCACACGGTCACTATTCTCGCCATTCGCAGTGTCTTTATAACCGCTGTCGTGTTGCTCACACTAGGCGCGCAAAACAAGCTAAAAAAACTGCAAACCGCTCGCATCGGCGCTCACTTGGCGCGCGGCGTTATTGGCCTTACAGCCGTTGGTGGATTCTTTGCCGCGCTGGAGTATCTGCCAATTGCCGATGCGGTGGTCGTGTTTTTTACCGGTACGCTATTTGTCGCGGTCGCCTCGGTGGTCGTGCTGAAAGAGCGCTTTGGCATTCACCGCTGGACGGCGATTGTCGTCGGTTATGCAGGGGTCGCCATCGCCATGAGCCCGGGTCTGGACTCTTTTTCCATTGGATACCTATTCGCCTTAATTGGCAGCCTGAGCTACGCAGGCTTATTTATTAGCGGAAAAATCATGTCCAAGACTGAGTCGACCACCAGCCTTGTATTTTATTTCAATTCAGGGCTTGGCATTATTTCGCTGGCTCTTTTACCGTTCTTCTGGACACCGCTGAGCCTAGAGCTTTGGGCCCTAGTTATTGGCGTGGCAATTCTCGCTCTGATTGGTCACTTTGCCATTACCCAAGCGTTCAGCACACGCGAAGCATCATTGCTTGCCCCGTTGGAATACACTTCGCTGTTGTGGGCTATTTTATTTGACTACGCACTCTGGGGACACCCACCCAATGGCCACACGCTAATTGGCGGGAGCATTGTTGTATTGAGTGGCTTGTATTTCCTGTATCGAGAGCGTCAAAACTCACTACTACCCAACCCCATTGAGCAATTGCCTGCTCCGGGCTCAGCTCGGCGCTAGCTGTTGCTCTGTTGAGCCCTTGCTTTTACGAGCTTCAAGCCACTGCTCAGCAGTCAACCTGCCTTGGGCTTTCAGGGCAGATAAAAAATCACGCTGAGTGTTTATACGTGATCGCTTGTGCAGCCCTCCCAAGAACCCCCCGTCTTCAATCATTTGAATTCGCATCGATTGTAACCTAGACGACAAGCAGTCATTCTTGGCTTTATCGTGCTTCGCATGGGCCTGCATTTCTTCGATCACCCGCAGCTCGGTATGTAAAGGTGTGCTGAAATTGAGAGCGGCTGTTCTATGACGGATATCATGGCTTGACTTAGGCGCCTGCTCTTCTTCCATTGGCTCAAGCATAATCAACACGATATCGTCGCTTTCACAATCAAACACCAACGGTGTCAGTGGCGGATTGGCACTGAAGCCCCCATCCCAGTAGCTCACACCGTCAATGTTAACGGCGTGGTGCAAGCTGGGCAGGCAAGCAGAGGCCAGAAAAACATCTGTACTCAACTCGCTGTTGCGAAACACTCGCAGCCGACCACTTTGCACTTCGGTCGCCGCAATAAAAAGCTTGGGGTATTCGCATTTGGCGATACACTCGATATCCACAGCCGCCCCGAGCATTGCCTTAAGCGGGTTTACATTAAAGGGATTCAGCTGATAGGGCGAAAAGCTCTGACTGAGTTTAACTAATGCTGCACCAAAACCGGGCAAATCTCCCTCGCGCTTGAAGTAGGAAAACCAGTCACTCACGGGGGCCGCCGGCACCGCGACAGCGCTCCAAAATTTATCCAACACCGCCCTTGCCTGCTCGTTGCCGCCTTGAACGAGGCCAAAGGCTACGCAAGCGGCATTCATCGCGCCGGCACTGGCACCACTGATGCCCTCTATTTCGAGGCTGGGCTCTTCCAATAAACGGTCTAGCACTCCCCAACTGAATGCCCCGTGCGCGCCACCACCTTGTAGCGCTAGATTGATACGTCCAATGTGCTCTGTCACTGCAGGCCCTCCGCTTCGTTAAAAAAACGAGCACCCTAAAGCACCCGAATTATCACTCATAACGCAAGTATATGCTGCGG
>JBMYWE010000081.1:0-8757 GCA_049607125.1 Granulosicoccaceae bacterium
ATAGGTTATTTTGGCCCGCACAAGGGCTGCAGCCAGACTGCCTACGGCGTTTACTCGATCGAGGATCTTGCCGCCTACGAGCGATACCGTGCCAAATTGCGAGCCCATCCGCTTGGTAAGGAAAACTATGATTTCGCCCAGCGAGAGGGCTTTCTGCTGGGGAAAAAGCGAATTTTCCTGCGCAATCTCTTAGCACCGCATGCCCCTTTTAAACCACGGGCATAAGCAAATGATCGCCGTAATTTTTGAAGCCTGGCCCAAGACCGAGCATCGCGACAACTACTTGGAATTAGCCGCTGAAATTCGCTCCTTGCTCGAAACCATCGAACATATTTATCCGACACCAATCACATAGCAGCCAGCAGACAGCCCCTCACCAAATCCCTTCGGCTAGCCTTTTAGCCAATTCATATCTTGTTGTTATTCGCAACATTGAACGACTGTTGAAATTGACCCCGTATCTCTAGAGCATCATGCAATAGTACGACCGTGTTACAGAATGAGTGTAGCGCTTCCCAAACGGGGAGTACGCAGTCGCTTTAATACGCAATGGGCTTCGGGACAGTAGTTTCATTTCCTCTGCTAGAGCGAAGACATGGCGCCCTCGCTCGCACCTGACAAACTGTTGTCGCGGCCTCCCCCTGAGCTATCCATCCCAGTCCAAAATTCCGCAACATCCTACCTAAACTTCCTTGCAAAAAATCGCGATGAAATAGCGAAGACACTTGTTGACAAACCAACTGGTCTGTTGCCTTATACAGACCGTCTAGTCTGTCTTTTTTCAGGACTCTTTTCCGCATGGCTACAGAAGACCCGGAGATTCTCATGCAAAAAAACACAGCAACTCCATTTGTTGTGCGTTACGCCGAAGCGGTTATTCGCTTCCGCTGGTTTGTTATCGCAATCGGTTTTGCGATCACCTTGCTCGCCGCCTCGGGTGGTCAGTTCCTCGCGTTTACCACCGATTACCGTGCATTCTTTGATGCCAGCAATCCGCAGTTGCAAGCCTTCGAGACCATGCAAAACACCTACGATCAATCCGACAATGTCATGTTGGTGGTCACACCCAAAGACGGCAAAGTCTTTAGCCCTAAAACACTTGAAAGTGTTCAATGGCTCACCGAGGAGGCCTGGCAGTTCCCCTACTCCACGCGCGTCGATTCCATTACCAACCACCAGCACACAGAGGCCATCGAAGATGACCTCATCGTCGCTGATTTGGTCCTTGAGCCAAACGAACTCAGTGAGGCTGACTTACAGCGCATTCAAGAGATCGCCGTCAATGAGCCGCTGCTGGTCAATCGTTTAATCAACCCCTCAGGCAATGTCACCGGCGTCAATGTTGTCATTCAGCTACCCGGTGAATCACTCGACGAGATTCCTGAGGTGGCTAGCTTTGCCCGTGACCTTAAAGCTCGGATGGAGGCACAAGACCCGAATATCGACATCGCCTTGACCGGTATGGTGATGTTCAATAATGCCTTTGGAGAAAGCTCTCAGAACGACATGGCGACCTTGGTGCCTGCGATGTTCTTGGTCGTGATCATCATGCTCGGCTTTATGCTGCGTAGCGCTTGGGCCACCCTCGCCTCCGTAACGATTATCTTCATGTCAATCGCCACTGCGATGGGTTTGTTCGGTTGGTCTGGTCTTAAAATGACACCACCTACAGCCTCAGCCCCGACCATTATCCTCACCATGGCGGTCGCCGATGCCGTGCATCTGTTAGTGACGTTTTTCTGGGAAATGCGCCACGGTAAAAACAAGCACGAAGCGATGATCGAAAGTATTCGCGTCAACGCCATGCCGATTTTCATCACCTCTCTCACCACCGCCATGGGCTTCTTGAGCATGAATTTCTCAGAAGTTCCCCCACTGGCACACTTGGGCAATATAGTCGCAGTCGGTGTCGTCGTGGCTTGGGTTCTGAGCGTGAGCTTCCTACCCGCGTTTACCGTCGTATTGCCGATCAAAGTGAAGCACCTAGCCGAAGGCAGCCCTACCTACATGACCGCTCTCGGTAATTTTGTCGTGCATAAACGCAAACCCCTGATGTGGGGCATGTTGGTTTTGAGCCTGATGTTCATCGCCTTTGTACCCAAGAACGAAATCAACGACGAGTTTGTCGAGTATTTTGCTCCAAGCGTGGAGTTCCGAGCTGACACTGACTATGCCTCGGATAATCTGATCGGCCCTTACACCATTGAGTATTCGTTCCAATCCGATGAGTCGGGCGGCATCGCAGAACCGGCGTATCTGGCAACCGTGGATGCCTTTATCCAACACCTCTACACCTACGATGAAGTCGCGCATGTCTTCTCCTTGAGCGACACCATGAAGCGCCTCAACAAAAACATGCACGGGGACGACGAAAGCAAACACGTCTTGCCCGACAACCGTGACCTCGCCGCGCAGTACCTGTTGCTATACGAGATGTCTCTGCCCTACGGCCTTGATCTCAACAATCAAATCGACGTAGACAAGTCATCTACGCGCGTCACGGTCACCACCATCAACATGAGTACTAATCAAGTACTGGCTCTCGAAGACTCGGTCAATCAGTGGATCGATGCAAATGGCAACGGCGCTGAAGTTATCGCGGCCAGCCCGACGCTGATGTTCGCCCACATCGGCAAACGCAACGCCTACAGTTTATTGGGTGGTTCCGGGATCGCTTTGATCGCAATATCCATCGTCCTGATCTTCGCCCTGCGCTCACTCAAGATCGGCTTGCTCAGCCTGATCCCCAACCTCTTGCCGGCAGGCATCGCCTTTGGCATCTGGGGTCTGATCAGCGGTGAAGTTGGTATGGCCGTGTCGATTGTTGTCGGCATGACTATGGGGATAGTGGTGGACGACAGTGTGCACTTTCTCAGTAAATACCTGCGCGCCAGGCGAGAGAAAGGCTATAACGCGGCCGACGCTTGTCGCTACGCCTTCAACCAAGTGGGTCAGGCCTTAGTGGTCACCACTCTCGTGCTCTGCTGCGGCTTTGCCATACTCGCTCTGTCCACATTCCGCATGAACGGCGACATGGGCTTGGTCACGGCTATCACCATCGCCGTCGCGCTGATTGTAGATTTCTTCCTGCTGCCGCCACTGCTGATGTGGCTGGACAATGAAGGTGAAGCGAACTCTGCAACCAAAGATGCGGACCCTCAAGAGCCAACGGCAGCTATAGCCAGTTAACTTCAGGCCCGCCTTCGGGCGGGACATTTATTTACGACAAAGAGACCGTCACCATGAAACGAGTTTTACAGTCAACCGCCCTTCTCGCCTCGCTAATGTGGGTTATACCGGCACAAGCCGAAGCCACAGCCGAAGACAAAGCCAAAGGCCGTGAAATCGCCGTCGAGGCCGAACTGCGTGATCGCGGCTGGGGAGATTCCAGCGCTAACCTAGAGATGATCCTCACCAACAAGCGCGGCAAAGAGAGCGTGCGTAAACTCACCATCAAATCCCTCGAAGTGGAAGGCGATGGCGATAAATCACTTACCGTGTTCCAAGAACCTAGAGATGTTAAAGGCACTGCCTTCTTGTCATTCTCACACTCGCTAGAGCCAGACCAACAATGGCTGTTCTTGCCTGCGCTAAAGCGTGTCAAGCGTATCGCCTCAGCGAACAAATCCGGTCCTTTCCTCGGCAGTGAATTCGCTTTCGAAGATTTATCATCCTTTGAAGTCGACAAGTACGAGTATGAGTTTCTACGCGACGACAACATCGATGGCGAAGATGTGTTTGTGGTCAAGTACATCCCCCAATACAAACACTCAGGTTACAAATACCAAGAGGCTTGGATCGACAAAGCACACTACCGTGTGCAGAAAGTCGACTTTTATGACCGCAAGGGCTCGCACCTTAAAACGCTTCGCGTCACCAACTACCAGCAATACCTAGACAAGTACTGGCGCGCCGATCAGTTTATGGTGAGCAACCACCAGACCGGCAAGAAAACGGCACTCAAGTGGCACGACTACCAGTTCGGTACAGGGCTCTCGGAAAAAGAGTTCAACAAGAATAGCCTCAAGCGCGCTCGATAAGCAGGAATGGCCGACGTCTCGGCCAAATAAAGTATCGCTGTAACGCGCACACATGCGCGTTACGATGTTAGAGATCAGGACAGACGTATGAACGACACATTGCACCCGCTCGTCAAAATCGACGAAAACAGTACCGCTCGTGAACGCATTCTAGCGACCGCCTTCGACGAAATGTACGAACACGGTTTCCAAGGCCTGCGTATTGATCGAATACTGGAGAAAACACAACTCACCAAGGGTGCGATGTATCACCACTTCTCAAGCAAGAAGGTCTTGGGCTATGCAATAGTCGACGAGATTTTACAAGGCTGGGTGAGCAAGCTGTGGACAAGCCCAAGCACTAGCGAAGACCCTATCAGCAGCTACCAAAAGTCGCTGCGTGCAAATTTTGCTTCGATGTCTCCGGCAGACTTTTCAAAAGGCTGCCCCGTCAACAACCTTGTACAAGAAATGGCCGGTCTGGATGAAGGTTTTCAGACTCGACTTAACGCCATCTATGAAAACTGGAAGCACTCCACCGAGGCAGCCTTAAAGCAAGGGCAAAGTAAGGGAACGGTTCGCTCAGATATCAATGTCGAGGCTGTATCCATCTTTATTATCAGCTCAATTCAAGGGTTGATCGGCATGGTCAAATGCTCCCAATGCTGCGACCCTGGATTAGAGCCAGTAGTCGAAGAACTGTGCAACTATTTAGAAATACAAAGGGCGTAAAGGCGTAATGATGAACATTGGTAAACTCAGTGCTTGGGGTTTAACTGGCGGGCTAGCATTGGCGGCGGCCACCTCCGCACACGCGGTCGAACTTAGCGGTAGCCTCGGCGCGGATGCACGCTACTTTAGCGAAGGCAGCGAAACCCACAGCTCAGTTTTTATAGAGCCTGAGCTCTACTGGGAAACAGAATCAGGCGACGACGCCTTTAGCCTAATCGTATTCGCCCGCGCGGATGACACGGACGACGAGCGCAGCCGCACGGATATCCGTGAGCTCAAGTGGCAGCACGTGGCCGACAACTGGGAACTCCACACAGGGATTGGAAAAGTTTTTTGGGGTGTCGCTGAATCCATCCACCTCGTTGATGTCATCAACCAGACCGACCAAGTGCAGTCTGCCGACGGCGAAGAGAAACTGGGCCAACCCATGCTGCATTGGTCTGGCTTCCAAGACTGGGGAACGGTTGATGCCTTTCTCCTGCCCTACTTCCGCGAGCGCCGTTTTGCCGGCCCAGACGGCCGCCCAAGCTTTGGTCTGAGCGTAGACTACGACCTCGCTAGCTACGAATCCAGCGATGAGGAAGAACACCTCGACTGGGCGCTGCGCTACAGCCACACCCTGGGCGATTGGGATATTGGTCTCTCATACTTTAACGGTACTGACCGCAACCCGCTGCTATCGCCCACTATCAACGATGCTGGCGAGACCGTACTGGCACCTTACTACCAGCAGATCGAACAGCTGGGAGTAGATCTACAGGCCACTATCGGTTCTTGGCTTTGGAAAGCAGAGGCCATTGCACAGGACAACGCGATAAAAGACTACGCGGCAGGCGTGGCGGGCTTTGAATACACGCTAGTCGGCGTAGCCGAAAGCGATACGGACGTTGGCCTACTCGCCGAACTACACCGAGACAGCCGAGGCCAACGCAGTGGTGTCATAACCGAAAAGGATATCTTCCTCGCCGCTCGTATCACCTTAAACGACGTGCAGGACACCAGTTTGCTTATCGGGGTAAATCAAAGCCTCGAACACAGCAGCAGCCGCTTAGCAGTTATTGAAGGCAATCGCCGCTTTGGCGATAACTGGCGCGGCACCATCGACGCCAACTTGTTTGATAGCGATGCGGTCGAGGACCCGCTCTACCAGCTACGCGACGAGGATCATTTTAGCGTGACGGTTGAGTATTTCTTCTAAAGGAAAATGTGCTGTGCACGGCTTATTCAACGCGTGCACTGAGAATCGCCACTTCCCCTCAGTCGCTAAGCTGCGCCGCACGGGCTACCGGAGTCATGGTATTTGACTAGTCGGACTCAGAAAGCCTTTGCTTGACTTGAGCTCTGGCATCTTCTTTTGCTTGAAGATAAGCTCGAGAATCAGCTGGAAAGTTTTTTTCGTGCGCTTGAAAGTCTTTTTTGAAGAATGCGGGCTCGCCATTTGAATATGTATAGTCAGCATACGGGCGAATGTAGAACCCTAAGTTATCAAATTCTCCCGGTGACCAGTGCTGGATACTAATTTCTTTCACTAAATCAGAATTCGAAGTTTCAAACAGATACCGCCAACTCTCCTCGTACTTAGTTCTCATATGGACCAGTATTTCTCCATTCGGCATGAAATACGCGTTAGTCACTTCCTTGAACGCCATGCGTTTGGCAAACAAAGATGCCAAATCGTCTACTGTGGATTGCAAACTCCCTGCATCACATCGCACATCGAATGGCGTGATTCTCAGCCCGCGCCTCAACAGCCCAAATTTTGACAACGACGGCTTTGGAAGGTCGGGAAAGTTAGACAAATACAGAGAAAGCCAATCTGTGGGGAAGAGCTCGAACAAAGGAGCACCAACCCTAATTCTCAATTTACGCGCATCATGACTAAACACGCCATCTAAATTTTGCTTCTGAAAGCGCCATCCATCATCAGTAACGGGTACAGGGATGTGCTGAGAGTACCAGTTTGCACCCCACATTATTCGCTCGTTATCGAATCGAAAAGTAGCTGTTTCTGCCTTAAGACTTGCATTTGAACCTTCAACAAGAACCTGACCGGCAACCTCCAAACACAGCGCCGCAAGTTGCTGTTCGGCGGAAGCAGACGCCTGACCATTGCGGGTAAAGATGATTACCACTAGCGCCCAAAAAACACAGATCCATTTTTTTTCATTGCCGAATCGATCTCCGTTGAATTGGCAGACTAGGGCTAATCTTCAGTTGGGGATAGCGAGGGTCAGTTCCAACATCGAAACTTTGATCGAATGTTGGAAATGACCCCGTATTTCGCGGGTGCGGTCAGCGCACGGCCGTCCAGCAGCTGCACCAACATGGCGGCGCGCACCGGATCTCCGATGGCGGCGGCTACTCTGGCGATGGGCGGAGATTCAAACATACTTCGACCATAGACGAAGCGTTAGCGACAATCAATCGGCTAAGCTACAAGCTCAACTCACTCAGAGGACCGCGCCATGTCGATCACCTGCTTTATCCAATACAAAATTGATCCGCGCAAACAGGCACAGTTTGTCGAGTATGCTCGCAACTGGGGGCAAGCAATTCCCGCTTGTGGTGCAGACCTAATCGGTTATTTTGGCCCACACGAAGGTTGCAGCCAAACCGCCTATGGGGTTTACACCGTCGATGACTTGGCGGCGTACGAGCGCTACCGTGCTAGATTGAGCCAACACCCTCTGGGCAAGGAGAACTACGACTTCGCACAGCGCGAGGGTTTTCTACTCGAAGAAAAGCGCATCTTTTTACGCAACCACTCTGCCCCGCATGCGCCCTTACTCACAGAGGACAAACTCTAATGATCGCCGTTATTTTTGAGGCCTGGCCCAAGGCTGAGCACAAAGAGCATTACCTGGAACTCGCCGCCGAGATACGTCCACTGCTTGAATCTATCGAGGGCTTTGTCTCCGTGGAACGCTTCGAGAGCTTGACCACCGAGGGCAAGTTGTTGTCGTTGAGCTTTTTTGACAATGAGAAAGCTGTGATGGCATGGCGCGAGACGCTGGAGCACAAAAAGGCGCAATCTATTGGGCGCAACCAGTATTTCGCCAACTATCACCTGCGGGTATGTTCCGTGATGCGCGACTATGGCCCAGAACAGCGCGCGCAAGCGCCACAGGCATAAGGAACCCTCATGCAAGAATTTTTACACTACCTGCCCGGCATCGCCCTGTCTCTATCGGCCTTTTGTCTGGCTCTGCTCAGCCCCGGCCCCAATGTGTTGGCGGTCATTGGCACTTCCATGGGCGTTGGCCGCCGACAGGGCATCGCGCTCGCTGTCGGCGTGGCCAGCGGCACTTTCTGCTGGGTATTGCTCACGGTTTTGGGTTTTGTCTCAGTGATCACACGCTACGCCGAGCTGATGCTGGTACTCAAGGTGCTGGGTGGCTGTTACTTATTCTGGCTTGGATACAAATCCCTGCGCTCCGCCGCCAGCGCCAAGGCCTCCGATACCACCGAACTGCATCTGTGCGGCGGTGTGTTGGCCTACTTCCGCCGTGGCTTTGTGGTGCAAATGAGCAACCCCAAGGCGGCCTTTGCCAATCTAGCGATTGTCTCGCTGGCCATGCAGAGCCAAGCCCCTTGGTGGGTAGGTGCCGTGATCGTTTTCGGGGCCAGTTCGCTTTCACTGATCGGCCACTGCCTCTACGCGCTCGCCTTTTCTACCCAAACCATGGTGCGTGCTTATACGCGTTGTAGGCGATCTATCGAAGCTCTTCTTGGGGCATTTTTTGTAGCGATGGGATTTAGGCTGTTGAGTGATAGGAGTTGATATTACCCAGGGTTTGGTAGTGAGCGAGTTCCTAGTTTTTATAGTGCAATTCGTTCATCGAATGACGACCCACGACCAGCGATTCCAGCTTGAATATTTTTTTGGGATGTGGACGATGGACGAACGCTTGCTTTGGCGGCTACACTCCTCGCTACCAATTCACCGCTAGTCACGCCCTTAAATTGCCATGACCCTGCAAAGCGCCCTCACCTTTTTTCTCGCCAT
>JBMYWE010000082.1:0-5245 GCA_049607125.1 Granulosicoccaceae bacterium
AGGCAGCGAGTGGTTGGGTCGGCACGTGGTGGCGTTGGCCGAAGGTGCCAGTGAGTGGTGGACCCTGCAACGCGATGGCATCCGCGAAGCACGCGAAGAGGCAGCTGAGGTGCGTGAAGCCCAGCGTGCCGAGGAAGATCGCTTGGCCGAAGTGGCCGCTAAAGCGGTCAATAAAAAGCCCAAGGGCGAAAAGCCAGCTCCTGCCAAGCCCGTCAAACTCAGCCGCGCTGAGAAAAAGGCGCAGGCTGCGGCTGCCGCTGAAGAGCGCGCGGCTGCCATGGCCGCCGTCGAGGCCCGGGGGCCAATTATTCCCGACCTGAGCGGCGACAACACCGATGCCACCGATGACCTCACCACAGAATTTGAGCCAGAGCCGCCGGCGATTTTTATGCCTGAACCTGTGGCACCAAAGGCTGCCGCTGCGCCAGAACCCGAGACTCCAGAACCAGAGTCTAAGCCTGTCATTGCGCAAAAAGCAGGGCCCATCGTGCCAAGCAAGCGCAGCGCGCGCGAGCGCCAAGGGCGTTTGTTCGGTGGCCAAGACAACGATGTGCCACCGCTGAACTTACTCGACGAAGCCAAACCACAAGAGGGCGGTTACACGGAGGAAGTGCTGGCTAATATGTCGCGCCTGCTGGAGGAGAAGTTCGCCAGCTACGGTGTGCAGCTCAAGGTTGTTGCGGTACACCCAGGTCCGGTTATCACTCGATTTGAAGTACAACCCGCCGCTGGCGTCAAGTCGAGTCAGATCACCAATTTGGCCAAAGACATCGCGCGCTCGCTGTCGGTGCTGTCGGTGCGGGTGGTCGAAGTGGTGCCAGGCAAGACTACCGTGGGCATCGAGGTGCCTAACGCCCAGCGCGAGATGGTGCAACTGTCTGAGATTTTGCAAAGTGATACCTATGAGAGCAAAGAGTCGCCGTTGACTCTTGGTTTGGGCAAGGACATCGCCGGTCGACCGGTGGTAGCTGATTTGGCGCGCATGCCGCATTTGCTGGTCGCCGGTACCACCGGCTCGGGTAAGTCGGTAGCCGTCAATGTGATGTTGTTGTCGTTACTCTATAAGTCCAGTGCCAAAGACGTGCGGCTGATACTGGTCGACCCGAAGATGTTGGAGCTGAACATCTATGAGGGTATCCCGCACCTGCTTACGCCAGTTGTCACTGACATGAAAGAGGCGGCCAATGCGCTGCGCTGGAGTGTGGCGGAGATGGAGCGCCGCTACAAAGTGATGGCTGGGCTGGGGGTTCGCAATATCGCCGGTTATAACCGCAAACTTAAAGAGGCCGAGGAGCGCGGCGAGACCATTCCCGACCCGACCTGGAAGCCAGACGAGACTGGCCTCGATCCAAGCACAGAAGCGCCGGCGCTGGAGCGCTTCCCCTACATTGTCATCGTCATCGATGAGTTTGCTGACATGATCATGGTGGTGGGCAAGAAGGTAGAAGAGCTGATAGCCCGAATCGCCCAGAAGGCGCGGGCAGCGGGGATACACTTGGTGCTCGCTACACAAAGGCCCTCGGTGGATGTGATCACCGGTTTGATCAAGGCTAATGTGCCGGGCCGCATAGCGTTCCGAGTTTCCTCGAAGGTGGATTCACGCACTATCCTTGACCAGCAGGGCGCGGAGCAACTGCTCGGACACGGCGATATGTTGATGATGCCTCCGGGAAGCTCGGTGCTCGAGCGGGTCCATTGTGCCTTTGTGGACGACCACGAGGTGCATGCGGTGTGCGATTACCTCAAAACAAATTTCGAGTCGGATTACTACGAAGAGATTCTGCAAGAGAGCATCGCTTTGCCTGGGCTGCCCAGCGACGGCGGCGGTGACGACGGCGCCGAGACCGATGCGCTTTACGATCAAGCGGTGGCTATTGTTTGCGAGACGCGCAAAGCCAGTATTTCCTATGTGCAACGCCGCCTGAAAATTGGCTACAACCGCGCCGCGCGCATGATCGAAGACATGGAGTTGGCGGGTGTCGTCTCGCCGGTTGGTAACAACGGTCAACGTGAAGTGCTGGCGCCGCCGCCGGTCAAAGCTTAGTTTCTGGGGCGTCGGTTCTCGGCGTTCTTTATTGGTTCGACTGAACCCCGTTCGAGAGTGTCTGTCCAAGCAGGCACCGCGAGAGCAATACGAGTTGGAGGAAAACTCTGTGAAACGCACTGCCGCGCTAATTGGTGCAGCCCTGTTAGTTGGCGTCCAAGCCGTCTCGGCGGGCGCCCTACAAGAACTCAAAGATTTTACCAGCGGTGGCAAGGCTTTTTATGCCACCTTTGTGCAGTCCGTCTACGGAGCCGAAGGCGAGCTGATGCGAGAATCCACGGGTGAGGTCAGTTTGTTGCCACCCGTGAAATTCCGCTGGGACTACGCCACACCCTTCAAGCAAGAGCTGGTGTCCAATGGCGAGACACTTTGGTTGTTCGACGATGATTTACAACAAGTAACAGTGCGCTCTGCTAAAGAGGCGCTGGCCAATTCTCCGATATTATTGCTCACCGGTGAAGTCTCCTTTGAGGATGAGTTTGAAGTCAAAGAAGTGGGCGTGCGCGATGGGTTGAGCTGGGTGGAGTTGAAACCGCTCGATGCAGAAGCTGACTTTGACGCCATCTACGCTGCGATGGACAGCGCCGGGCTGCGGGTGCTGGATATGCGCGACAAGCTCGGTCAGTCGACCCAAATTCAGTTTGAGAACATACAGCTCAGTAACCAGCTCAACCCTGCCTTGTTTGAGTTTAAAGTCCCCGACGGGGTCGATGTGGTGGAGCAGTAGTTGGTGGGTGGCCAAGGTGGCTTGTTTGACGAGCAAACCGCCGGGGTCAACGCTGCGGTAGGCGAGACATTTGATCTCAGCCAGCCGCTGGCGGCCCGTATGCGGCCACTCAAGCTTGACGAATACTGTGGCCAAGACCATTTAGTCGGCCCCGACAAGGCCCTGCGAAAAGCAATAGAGGCGGGCCGCTTGCACTCCATGGTGTTCTGGGGGCCGCCGGGCACCGGCAAAACCACGCTCGCGCAACTGGTCGCCGCTCACTGTGAGGCCACTTTTGTCTCTATCTCGGCGGTGCTCAGCGGCGTCAAGGAAATTCGCGCGGCGGTTGCCGATGCCAAGACCAGGCAGCGCGAGAGCGGTCAAAAGACCTTGTTGTTTGTGGACGAGGTGCACCGTTTCAATAAATCGCAGCAAGACGCCTTTTTGCCCCATGTGGAAGACGGCACGGTGTATTTTGTCGGTGCCACCACCGAAAACCCATCCTTTGAGTTAAACAACGCGTTGTTGTCGCGCGTGCGAACCTACGTGCTGCGCTCTCTGCAGCCAGAAGATATCGTCCGTTTGCTCGAGCGAGCCTTGAGCGACCAAGTTCGCGGTTTGGCTGGACGGGTTTCCATAGACTCCTCTTGTTTGCAGCTTTTGGCGCAGACAGCTGACGGCGATGCGCGCCGTGCGCTGAATGCGCTTGAGGTTGCCAGTGAATTGGCACCACAGTCCGATGGCTTGGCGCAGATCGACGAAGCTGTCCTGGCTGAGGCGCTGCAGGGCAGTTTGCGGCGATTCGACAAGGGCGGAGATGGCTTCTATGAGCAGATTTCAGCTTTGCATAAGTCTGTGCGCGGCTCCAGCCCCGACGGCGCGCTCTACTGGATGTGCCGGATGCTCGACGGCGGCTGTGACCCCGCTTACGTGGCCAGACGTCTGGTGCGCATCGCCAGCGAGGATATAGGCAACGCCGACCCACGAGCGCTGCAGATAGCGTTGGACGCCTGGCAGGCCTTTGAGCGCTTGGGTAGCCCCGAGGGTGAGCTGGCTCTGGCCCAAGCGGTGTTGTATCTGGCTAGTGCCGCCAAAAGTGACGCCAGTTATTCGGCGTACAACGAGGCTTTGGCGTTTGTGCGCGACCGAG
The DNA here is from genome assembly GCA_049607125.1 of Granulosicoccaceae bacterium. Lineage (GTDB taxonomy): Bacteria > Pseudomonadota > Gammaproteobacteria > CALCKW01 > CALCKW01 > CALCKW01. The sequence goes on from JBMYWE010000082.1 coordinate 3,901, forward strand.
GAAGCGACCCTGTGCCAAATCACCTGTGCAATGCGCCAACGTCTCTGCTCAGAGAGGAGGGTCGAGGTGAGGGCTACCGACACGCTCACAATGAACAGGACGCATTCGCAGCCGGAGTGAATTATTTTCCTGAAACTGTCAATCCGCCGCAGTTTTATCACCCCGTTCCCAGAGGTTTAGAGGCCAAAATCGCCGAAAAACTCGCGGAATTACGTCGTCGCAATGCTTCGTATACATCCTAAGCTGGTTTTTTCTGCCTAGCTGTCCGCTCTGGCATCAAAATTTCTTAAGTACAACCACCTGATAACCGATCACTTTTTGGTGTGACTCGCTGTGCCTTGGCTGCCCAGCTCTCGACTTATCAAATTCGAGAGATCTGAGCAATCAAGAAACAAAATCGGTCGCCGCTACCCCTGATTAAGCAGCGAGGCGGATGCTTAAAGCACCATGTTTGTGGACTTAAAAAGAACTAGCTTGAGGTGGGAGTAATCCATGCGTAGGGAACCGCTCGATAATGAGCAAGCTTGGCGACCAGACGATTTAGTATTGGCGCCCGAGGATCTAGAACAGATTCTATACATCGAAGACGCGCGTCGTCTTCAGGCAGGTATCGCCTTGCTAAATGTAGAGCTACAGCGTTTGTTCGAGGAAACTCGAAACCCGACTGGTGAATAACCAGTCAATGGCGAAGTGAGTGACTCCCGGGTATCGGGTACGACCGTGGAGTCGCTTCTTCGCTTAGAGATATCAAAGGCAGATCGTTCGCATCTGTCTCTCTAAAGCCCAGATCACATGCTCAGAGATTAGCTCGTCCGGATCGTCGATTCGCGAGCGCAGTGCGGCTTGAATCTTTGAGCAGGGCTCGGCATTGCCCAAGGCCACGGCGATATTGCGTTGCCAGCAGCGATAGCCAATCCGGCGAATGGCCGAACCCTCGGTGCGCCGCAAAAATTCTTCTTCGCCCCAGTCGAAAAGGGCGAGCAAAGTGGCTTTGTCTAAATCATGTCGTGGCTGGAAGTCATCTTCTCGGGTGTCGCTGGCGAAGCGATTCCAGGGGCACACCAGTTGGCAGTCGTCGCAGCCGTAAATCCGATTGCCCATCATCGGGCGCAGCTCCTCTGGTATTGATCCGCGCATTTCGATGGTGAGGTAAGAGATGCAGCGTCGTGCATCGACCTGGTAGGGAGCGACTATTGCTTGTGTGGGGCAGGCCTGCAAGCAGGCGTTGCAGTCGCCGCAGTGGTTGCGCTGCGGGTTTTGATCGAGTTCTAGTGGCAAGTCGGTGTATATCTCACCGAGGAAAAACCACGAGCCAGCCGAGCGGTTGATCAGATTGCTGTGTTTG
>JBMYWE010000082.1:5255-8639 GCA_049607125.1 Granulosicoccaceae bacterium
CGCTCAGCTAGTGCCTTTTCCAGTACGGGGGCGCTGTCCACAAAGACACGATAATCCATTCGACCGGCCTCTTCGGCGAGGCGGCCAGCTAGGCGCTTGAGCCGTTGTCGCATCATCTTGTGGTAGTCGCGCCCCAGTGCATAGCGTGAGACGTAGGCGCGTTCGGGTTCTAGCAGGTTTTGCTGCATATCGGCGGCTTGACCCGGTAGGTAGTCCATGCGCAGGGAGATCACACGCAGCGTACCTGGCAATAGCTCGGCGGGGCGGCTGCGTTTTCGCCCGTGGCGCGCCATGTAATCCATCTCACCGTGGTTACCTTGTTCCAGCCACTGGTCGAGCCTCGGTTCATAGTCGGCCAAGTTGCCATCGCTCACCCGGCAATCGGCAAAGCCCAGTTCTTGTGCCCAATGGCGTAGCTGTGCGTTGAGTTCAGCGGTGAGTTGAGTAGGCATAGGTGAGGGCACGGCGTGGAGCAAGCTATAGTGTAGCCTGATAGGTATTCTCTTGGAGCGACAATATGGAGTGGCTGCTAGTGGCCCTAGGCGGTGCTGCGGGGGCGGTGAGCAGGTTTGCGGTGGTTCGGTTGGCGACGAGCGTGGGGGGAGGGTTTCCGCTGGGCACCCTGTTTGTCAATGTGATTGGGTGTTTGATTGCGGGTGCGTTGGTGCAGTGGCTGGCGCTGAGAGCACCAGAAAGCAGTTTGAGGCCCCTGATTCAGGTTGGTTTTCTCGGAGCGTTCACCACTTTTTCAGCTTTCTCTGTCGACAGCTTGCAGCTCTGGCAAAACGGGCAGTCTTTGTGGTTGTTACTCAATGTGCTGGCCAATGTGTTGCTCAGTTTGTGCGCTGTTTTAGTTGGGGTTCAGGCAGCACGGGCGCTGCTTTGAGATATACTATTAAGTCTAACCAAATCCACCGCAAACCAAACGGAATCCCATGATTGACCCCAAGTTGCTCCGCTCTGATCTGGACGCTGTCGTCGCCAATTTATCTCGTCGAGGTTTCAGCTTCGATGTTGCGCGCTTTGAGCAACTGGAGTCGAGTCGCCGTGATATTCAAAGCCAAACTCAAGCCTTACAAGCCGAGCGCAATGCCAGTGCCAAAAACATCGGTCAGGCCAAGGCCAAGGGCGAAGATATACAACCCTTGCTAGACGCCGTCGCCTCCTTGGGCGACAAACTCAAAGCGGCGGAGGAGTCTTTAGCGCAAGTGCAAGCGGACTTGGAAGATATGCTTTCAGGCGTGCCCAATCTGCTGCATGACTCAGTGCCAGCCGGTAAAGACGAGGACGACAACGAACTCGTGCGCACCTGGGGCGAGCCGCGAAGCTTTGATTTCGAGCCCAAAGACCACATGGACTTGGGCTCTGAAGGCGGGATAGACGCCGACATGGGCTCCAAGCTCACCGGCGCCCGCTTTGTTGTACTCAACGGCGAGGTGGCCCGGCTGCACCGCGCACTTATCCAGTTTATGTTTGACCTGCACACGAGCGAGCACGGTTATCAAGAAGTTTGGGTGCCGTACATGGTCAATGAAGACTCGCTGCGCGGCACGGGGCAGTTGCCCAAGTTCGCGGAAGACCTCTTCGCCCTTAAAGGTGAGCGTGAGTTTTATTTGATCCCCACCTCTGAAGTGCCGGTCACCAACTTCGCGCGTGACCGTATTTTTGAAGCAGGCGAGTTGCCACAGAAATTTGTTTGTCACTCACCGTGCTTCCGCTCTGAAGCCGGCTCGCACGGACGTGATACACGCGGCTTGATTCGACAGCATCAGTTTGAAAAAGTGGAGATGGTTCGCTTGGAGAAAGCGGGTGACTCTTGGGATGCTCTAGAAGAACTGATTCGCAACGCCGAGACTGTTTTGCAAAAGCTCGACTTGCCGTACCGTGTGGTCAATCTGTGCAGCGGCGATATCGGTTTTGGCGCCAGCAAGACCTACGACATCGAAGTCTGGTTACCGGGTCAATCGAAGTTTCGCGAGATTTCGTCTTGCAGTAACATGACCGACTTTCAAGCGCGCCGTATGCTGGCCAGAAGCCGCGAGGAGCAAGGCAGCAAACCTGAGCTAATCCACACGCTGAATGGCTCGGGGCTGGCGGTAGGTCGCACCTTGATAGCAGTGATGGAGAACTACCAGAACGCCGACGGCAGTATCTCGATACCAGAGGCTCTTCAGCCCTATATGGGCGGTGTAGAAAAGATACTCGCCGCATAGTTTGAGTATTGCTTCGCTAGACAAAAAGCCCGAGTAATCGGGCTTTTTTTGTTTAGCCCTTGGCCAAATAGAACAATAGCATCACAAAGCCAACGACCAGCAACAGCGGCTTGGCTGCGTCCATCCAGTCCTCGCTGCTGCCTTTGGGTGAGTTCTTGGCTAGGTTAAGCATGCTGGGCCCAATAACGACTAGCATCATGATGGCGCCAATCAACCCGATGATTTGCATGGTATCCATGGAAAGTCTCCAAAAGAAAACGCCCCGAAGGTCGGGGCGTTAACTCGTTACTTCAAGAGCGAATCTTACTCGTCGCTGGCAAAGCCGAGCAGGTGCAAGAGGCTGGTGAAGATGTTGTAGATGCTCAGGTACAAGCTAGTACAGGCCAAGATGTAGTTGTCTTGATGGCCGTGCACCATGGCGCTGGTCTCGTACAGGATAAAGCCGCTCATCAGCAGGACAAAAGCGGCAGAGATGGCGAGGCTAACCGCAGGCACCTGGAAGAAGATGTTGGCGACGATGGCCAACAACAACACCATCATGCCCACACCAATGAAGCCACCCATGAAGCTGAAGTCTTTTCGTGTTGACAAGGCATAGCCTGACAAGCCCAAGAAAATAGCGCCTGTGCCGCCCATGGCGAGCATCACGGTCTGACCGCCATTGGCCATTGCCAAGTAGTGGTTGAGTAGTGGGCCCAAACCAAAGCCGAGTAGACCGGTGAAAGCGAACACGGCGTAGATGCCCTTGGCCGAGTTGGCGGTGCGAGGCACGACGAACCACATAATAAGCATGGCACCGATAGAGCAGCCCAAAGAGGCGATAAAGGGCGGTGAGATAGCCATAGAGACAGCGGCCATCACGGCGCTCCAGACCAAAGTCATAGAGAGCAGGGTATAGGTGTTGCGGATCAGTTTGTTGGTTTCCAGTACGCGACCGGTACTAACACTGTGAACTTGCATTGATTTCTCCGAAAAAATCGATTTTCTGCTGGTGTTGAGACAAGCATCGTGGGGCATTGTTCCCCACATCGGCTCAAACTATAGCCATATACGTAGATAGCGGCAATCAGTTGTTTTTCAAGTGTAAAAACTTCGTGACAAAGTATAAGAAAGCATCTATTATTCCAGCGGTTGGCTTCGGGGAGTAGTGACTACACCTCAGAAGCTGCCA
>JBMYWE010000083.1:0-8618 GCA_049607125.1 Granulosicoccaceae bacterium
AACAGCGCGGGCGTCAGCGATATACTGATTATCTGTTGGCAGTTGAGCTCTGCGCTGCTGCACTAGTCTCACCCGTGTTTCGGACTTCGCCAGTGATCATCAGCCGCAATTCACTTGTCCTTCTTCTGTTGGCCACAGTCGCCCTCTATGGTGTGGCTCTGGGGGCTGGCTACTGGCTTGGGCGCGGTCCTGGGGTGGCTCCAGTCATCTCTTTCACAGTGATCAATAAAAGCGGCGTAACAATCGATCGTGTTGTGGTGCGCCATGGGGGCAAAAACCTGCAGGAAGAAATTGTGCTGTTACAGTTGCGTGAAGGTGAACGGCGTGAGATTGGTGTGAATCAAGAGATTGGGGCAGGCTTTAATGTAGAGGTATTTCGATCGGGACGCGAAACGATGTCGGTGTGTGCAGGCAAGGGCGCACGTACGGCCTGGCATCAGCTGACAGTGTTGCCTAACAACCTGCGTTTTAGCCATGGGATAAAAGGCTTTTGACTGGTGGGGGTCCTCAATAACATGTTTTCTATCTTGTTGCCCCAAAACACCCGAATCATCTGCTCAGACTGTCCCGCCTGAGTGATCAAGTCACGCGCGCATGACTCGTGCGGTTGATTAATAGCGCCAAATTTGTGCGAAACTTAGCGTTGATCACTTTTGTTCGCTCGCCTGTTTTAGTAAGGAGAATTTCAATGATTGACCTGTGTAAAAAACTTTTTTTGGCCACTGCACTCTGTGTGGGTTTTAGCACAGTCGTCGTTGCCGCTGGTGACGATGTCTCGACGCGCAACGCCGCCGATCAATCCTTTGAAGAAGCGGTGCAAAGTGCTAGCGACGCTATCGTCAATCGCGGATTCAAGATCGATTACACGGGTTTTATTGGGGACATGCTCGATCGCACGGCAGAAGACGTAGGTGCGAGTAAAAAGATCTATAACGGTGCGCAGTTCTTTACTTTTTGCTCGGCGGTGGTGTCACGCAAAGTTATGGAAGCAGAAGCGGCTGATATAGCCTATTGCCCCTACGTGGTATTTGTCTATGAAGAGACTGGCTCAGAAGAAGGCGTGACCATCGGGTTTCGCCAACTCCCTGCTGGCGGCGCGCGCGATCAAGTCAATGACCTTCTAACTGAGATCATCGAGGCAGCCGCCGACGGCTTCTAGCAAGTCGAGTCAAACTTTTCAGCCAAAGGCCACCTGCGTTCGCGGGTGGCTTTTTTGTTTTGTGTGGTCGTCAGGCATTCGAACTGACAAATCTTTCTCGCGGGTTGGCAGTATATGTGATATATATCACATCATTATGAACTATCGTTCGGTATGGCAAGACAATATGCAATAGAAATTTGCGTTCAAAGGAGATGGTGATGGTGAAAGCTCGATTGAAGCCCGTACTGGCCGGTTTGGCCATGACATTTGCTGCGGGAACCGCAAGCAGCGACGAAACCTGTATGTCGCCTTACATGGCCAAGATCACTGGCCAGGAAGACTATGTCTATGTTTGGACACTGGGTGTAGAAGGCTTGGGCGACGCGCAAGACAAACTCGTCACGGTTGACGTCAACCCTGCGTCCTCCAGTTACGGCACTGTGATTGAATCGCTCTCAGTGGGTGGGCGCAATGAAGCGCATCACTCGGGCTTCACAGACGACCGCAAATACCTCTGGGCCGGTGGCCTCGATACCAATAAAATTTTTATATTTGACGTGCACACCGATCCAGCAAAACCCACCTTGCACAAAGTGATCGATAACTTTGTTGCAGACAGTGGTGGGGTGGTTGGCCCCCATACTACTTACGCCATGCCGGGCCGCATGTTGGTCACAGGCCTCTCCAATAACAGAGACCACGGCGGACGCACAGCGCTGGTCGAGTACAGCAACGCCGGTGAGTATCTCTCAACCTACTGGATGCCAACCGACGATGATTTGGGTGGTGCGGAAAAAACCGGTGAGTATGCGGACGGCTATGGGTACGATCTGCGCGCGCTGCCGCGCCGTAATGTCATGGTGACGTCCTCATTCACGGGCTGGTCCAACTACATGATGGACTTCGGCAAAATGCTCAAAGACCCCGAGGCGATGACGCGCTTTGGCAACACTGTCGTCATTTGGGACTTGCACAGCCGCAAGCCAAAGAAAGTCTTGGATGTTCCCGGTGCGCCGCTGGAGATTCGCTGTGCCTGGAAACCCGAAAACAACTGGTGTGTGACCACGACGGCACTGACCAGCAAAATTTGGCTGATCCACGAGACCGATGACGGCTGGCAGGCGACGGATGTTGCCGATATTGGCGACGCCAGCAAAGTGCCGCTGCCGGTGGATATCTCTATTACATCCGATGACAGCGGGCTGTGGGTCAACACGTTTATGGACGGCAAGAGTCGCTACTTCGACCTCAGCGATCCGATGAAGCCAGTGCAAACCTATGAGACCGCCATAGGCGCGCAGGTCAACATGGCCTCCCAGAGCTGGGATGGCGAGCGGGTGTATTACACCTCCTCACTTCTGGCCAATTGGGACAAAAAAGACGAGGCCAACGAGCAGTACTTCAAGGCGTATAACTGGGACGGCAACGAGCTGAAAATGCAGTTTGAACTCGATTTTTATGAGCTCAAGCTTGGCCGAGCGCACCAGATGCGTTTTGGCGCCAAAGACCTCTACGCCCAGAGTCCTGTACTTGAAACCCTGGAACAGGTGGCGCTCGCCGACTGATGCGATTGTCTTACCTCAAGCGGCGCGCCCTCGGGTGCGCCGCGCTCTTGTTTTGGTCATGCTTAGGCTTCGCTGACACCCGCACTGAGCTGGCTATGGGCTACAAAGGGCTGAGCTACGCCGCCCCGATTCCCGGCAGTTATGAGCTACCACCCATTCAGGCGGCCGCCGACGGCCAAGTGCTCAACGAGCAAGGGCAGGCGCTTGCACTACACGACGTGCTGCGTGGAAAAAACAGTCTGCTCGCCTTTGTCTATAGCAATTGCTCGGACGTCAACGGCTGTCCGCTGGCAGCGCACGTGTTTTATCAGCTAAAAGTCGCCATGCAAGACGATCCGGCACTGGCGGAGGGTTTGCAGTTGGTCAGCCTCAGTTTCGACCCTGAGCGCGATACACCAGAAGTCATGCGCCTCTACGGCCGCAATTTTCAATACGCCGGTGAAGCCGGTGATTGGCACTTCCTGACAACCAGTTCAGAGAGTGCTCTTACCCCTCTGCTGCAAGGCTATCAACAGGAGCGCCAACGCCAAATTAGTGTAACTGCAGAGCACGACACCGAATACGGACACCTGTTGCGCGTTTTTTTGGTCGATGAAAATTTGCAAGTGCGGAACATCTACGGTGTCAGTTTCTTACATCCTGAATTGCTGATTTCCGATGTGCGTACTTTGTTGCTCGAATCTGGGTCGGTACTGGCTAATAACACCCTTGGCGTAGCGTCCGGTACCTCTAGTGAGCGCTTGCAGCGAATAGAGTCGCCTCCATTGGGTCTACCAGCGCTTGAGGTGCGTCATACCGAGGCCGAAATAACACTCGGTCGGCGCCTCTTTTTTGATCGTCGGCTTTCGCTGAACGGGACTTTCTCTTGCGCCATGTGTCATTTGCCTACGCAAGGGTTCAGCAGCAACGAACTGGCCACATCCGTAGGGCTGGAAGGGCGTAGTGTGCGCCGAAATGCGCCCAGTTTGTTTAACATCGCCTATGCTGAACGGCTTTTCCACGATGGCCGCGACACCTTGCTCGAGGAACAAATCTGGAGTCCGTTGCTGGCTCACAACGAGATGGCCAACCCCTCGGTGGGGTTTGTTATGGACACATTGCGAGGTTTGCCGGTGTACCGTGAAGCTTTTCAACAAGCCTATGGTGAACCTCCTAATGTTTCCAATTTAGGCAGCGCGCTGGCTGCTTATCAACGCACGCTCAACTCCGCTGACTCGCCCTTTGATCGCTGGCACTACGGTGGAGACGAAGGCTCTGTTAGCGACGCGGTTAAAAGAGGCTTTGCCCTATTCACTGGAAAAGCCAACTGCGATACCTGTCATCGCGTGGGTGCAGAGTCTGCTTTGTTCAGCGATTGGCAATTGCACAACACGGGAACGGGCTACTTCAACTCAATGGGTGCACAGCCCAAGACACAGCTAGTGCAAGCGGCACCGGGCGTGTTTATCGAAGTTGATATGGATATCATCAACCAAGTGGCGGAACCCGTCCCAGCGGATCTGGGTCGTTACGAAATCACCCAAGACCCTGCCGACCGTTGGAAGTACCGTACACCGAGCCTGCGCAATGTGGCTTTAAGCGCGCCTTATATGCACGACGGCAGTATGCAAACGCTGCGCGATGTCATCGATTTCTATGCCGACGGAGGGGTGGTAAATGAAAACCTCAGCCCGCTGATAAAACCTCTAGAGCTCAATGAGCAGGAACGGCAGGACATACAAAGCTTCCTTAGTTCCCTCACTGGCAGCGATGTGGACGGCATCGTCGCTGATGCTTTGTCTGCGCCAGTGGGAGACCCGGGGGGCGATGGTGAAGAGGGTGCTCAGTGGGGTGTCAGCAGTGAGTATAAGCCATGAGGCAGTGGGTTGTTGTCCTGCTGCTGTCTCTTCTTGCGCCCGCCGTGCATGCTTTGGGAGGAGATTTCAGCCTCACCGATCAGCATCGTCGCGAATTTAAGCTCTCGGAGCATCGTGACAAGGTGGTGCTTTTATTTTTTGGCTACACACACTGCCCCGATATTTGCCCAGATACGCTGTCTACGGTCAGTGCAGCTTTGACCGAAGTCGAGAATACGCAAGATATTCAAGTGGTGTTCGTAACCGTTGATCCCGCTAGAGACACACCTGATCACCTAAAAGCCTATCTGGCTTATTTTGACCAGCGCTACCTTGGCCTAAGCGGCACCGAAAAACAGATTTTAGACGTTGCGAGACTGTGGAATGCACGTTTCAAAAAAACAGGCCAGACTAGTTCTAGTGGCAATTTCATTGACCACAGTGCCGATATATATGTCATAGAACGCGGTGGGAGTATCCATAGCGTCGTCCCTTATGGCTTGCCGAGCTCTCACTTGAGTAAAGTTATTCGCGGGGCGTTAGCACAAACACAAGAGGCGAGTCTGAGCCTGGCAGGCCTGTATGACCTACAAGGCCATCGCGTCGCCGTGTTGAACAATACCAAACCTGTTTTACTGCATTTTTGGGCCAGCTGGTGCGCGCCATGTCGCACTGAGTTTCTTGATTTAGAGCGAGCTCGTCGAAGAGTGGAAGGGCTTTCAGCCGATTTTTTTGCCGTTAACCTCGGAGATCGCAAACAGGGTATTGAAGCATTTTTACAAGATTACCCCCTTAGCCACCCTGTGTTGATGGATCGCGGTGGGTTCAGCCAGGCGCAGTGGCAAATCAAAGCGCTTCCGCAAACTTTACTGCTGGATGCTCAAGGCAATCTGAACAGGCAATATATAGGTCCTCAGCCATGGGCAGAATCCGTCTTTCTAGACGAGCTCGAACGATCGATTGGTGAGATAATCAATTGATAATCTTGTGCCGAGATGCATCATGCCCAGCGATAGAAAACAACAAGTCAGCTCTTTGCTAAAAGCTATCGAAACCGGTGACCCCGAGGCGGTTAAAGTAGTCAACGAAAGACAGTACATCCAACACAACCCATTGACCCGTGAGGGTAATGTTGGCCTTGCAGAACTCTTCGCGCGGCTGGCGAAAACGGGGCCAAAGGTTGAAATCGTGCGAGTGTTTGAAGATGGAGACTATGTCTTCGCGCACACGCACTACAACTTCAACACTGTTGAGGTTGGCTTTGAAATGTTTCGCTATGAGGGCGAGCAAATAGTAGAACACTGGGACAACCTGCAAACAGAAGCGCTAGCGCCCAATGCCTCTGGCCGGACAATGCTCGACGGCCCAACGGAAGTTACCGATCTCGACAAAACCGAAACCAACCGAGCCTTGATTCGAGAGTTTATACAGGCGGTGTTGATAGAGGGTAAGTCAGACCAGCTGGATGACTACATCCACCCGAGTGACTATAAGGAACACCATCCCAATGGCAGCGACGGCATTGAAGCTTTGCACCGCATGCTATTCGCCAGCGGCGATGATCGCCGATACCAAACCGTGCATCGGATACTGGCCGAGGGGAATTTCGTCCTCAGCATGACAGAGGGCTACTTAAAGGGCGAACATGTCTCCTTCGTCGATCTGTTCCGGCTTGAGCAAGCTCAAATTGTCGAGCACTGGGACACCCTGGATCATGTGCCACCTGAGTCTGAGTGGGTTAATCAAAACGGCAAGTTTTAGGCGAGATCAACTCCCCTTACCAAAAAAAGCCTGACCTTGTTGTTGGCAGGCGTTTACTCGAACACGGCGGGGGCTCTGTGTCGCTTGAACCGTCAGGCAGTCGCTGTAGCGCGCTGTTTCATCCGGCTTCCTTTCGGGTCAATGGCGCAGCGATAAGACACGCTAGCTTGAAAATGCTCTCCAGCAATGTCTAAGGCAACACTGGCGCCATCCTGTAAATCAGTGCTCACCAGTGCCAGAGCGATAGGGCGCTGTGCTCTGTAGCCAAAGCACGCCGACGTGGTTTTGCCACATATCTCGCTTTGCACGAGTACCGCTTCATTGCCCAGCGGTACAGCTTCCTGGTCGTCCAGCAGCAACGTCACCATGCGTTGTTTTTGTGGCTCTAGCTTGCGCGCCAGCAAAGCTGCTTTTCCGATAAAATCCTTGTCCCAATCGACGCAAAACCCGAGCCCCGCTTCAATCGGTGTGATATCGGTGTCTAACTCGTGTCCATAGGCCAAGAAACCTTTTTCTATGCGCATGGAGGTCTGAGCTAATAACCCGCTGGGTTTTGCGCCCGCCTCAACCAGTGCATCGTATAGCGATGGCGCGTCTTCATTGTGACAACAGAGCTCCCATCCCGCCTCGCCCACATAAGACAAGCGTGAGGCCAGGACCTGAGTGCCTGCCAAGGTGGTTTCCAGAGATCGGAAATAAGGCAGATGTGCCAGTTCGGCGCCGCCAAGCTCAGAGGCAATGCGTAGACTCTGCGGGCCCATCAGCCCGATGATAGAGAGCTCATCGCTTTTATCGTCAATGCTCACTTGTTCGTCTGGCAGTATGTGTCGAAGGAGCCAAGTCTTGTCGCGCAGACGAGCGGCCGTGCCTATAAACAGCCGATAATGTGTTTCGCCCAGCCTGACTGCGGTGATGTCACTGTGAATGCCGCCGCGCTCATTGAGCATAACGGAGTAAGCTAGTTTGCCGACGGGGTGATCCATCTGGTTGGTGCATACGCGGTTTAGGAAACGGCAGGCATCCGAACCGTGCACATCGAGTTTGGCAAAGCTGGATTGATCAAATAGCGCGGCTCGCTCATGGGCTTGCAGCACCTCTTTGCCTACTTGCGCAAACCACGGGGGTTTGCCAAAAGTGAGTTTCGGGTTGCTCAAGTGCGGTGATTGCTTCGCGCCAAAATACAGCGCTCGCTCTATGCCATATACTTGGTTAAAACAAGCACCTGATTGTTCCCAGCGCTCATGCAAGGGCAGTTTTATAAGCTCACGGGCAGTTGTCCATTGTCTGCCCGGATAGCCAATCTCGTAGTGCTTGCCAAGTACTTCTGGGGCTCTGGCGGCAAGTGCTTCGGCTGAGTTAAAACAATCGGGAAAGCGCTGCGGATCTGCCTCGTGCAGGTCGACGGGGGGGTGTCCATGCACGATGCAGTGCGCCAAGGCCATGCCTGCGCCTCCGCCGGTGGCGACGCCCACCGAATTCATGCCGCAGCCCAAGTACAAGCCTTTTGTCTGTGCCGTCTCACCCAACATAAAGCTGCCATCCGGGGTGAAGCTCTCGGGGCCGTTGAGCAGCATCTTCACCCCGGCGTGCTTGAGTGCGGGTAAGCGATGCATGGCTTTGCTCATCATCGGCTCAAAGTGATCCCAGTCCTCTTCGAGTAGGCCAAAGGCAAAGTCAGGTCCAAGCCGAGCGGGATCAATCGCACGAGCGTGGGGCTCAAAACAGCCGACCAATAGCCCTCCGGAATCATCGCGAATATAGAGGTGTGCGTCGTGGTCTGACAGAGTTGGCATATTGCCTTGTATGCCGTCTACTGGTTCGGTGAGCAGGTAGAAGTGCTCGCAGGGCCACAGAGGTACATTTACGCCTGCCATAGCGCCAACCTCTCGGCTCCACAGGCCCGCGCACACGGCGATAGCATCGCAGCTGATCGTGCCGCTCTCGGTCTCAACGCCAATTATCTTGTTGCCTTCGCTGAGAATGCCCACAACACCCGTGTCCTCGAATACCTGAGCTCCTCTTCGTTTAGCGCCTTTTACTAAGGCGGCGCACAGGTCCGAGGGGCTCACCCGACCATCGTCGGGGGACCACACCGCGCCCAGGACATCGTCTGCGTTCATCAGGGGCCAGCGTTCTTGTGCCTCGGCAGCACTGACCGAATGTGCCTCTACGCCAAACATTTTGGCGAGCGTCTGTTGTCGTCGCACGTGTATCAGACGGTCGGGATTGGTGGCGATGGACAACGAGCCCTTCTGGATCCAGCCCACCGACTGCCCCGTTTCTTCCTCTAGTCGCGCGTAGAGATCGACGGAGTAG
>JBMYWE010000084.1:0-8595 GCA_049607125.1 Granulosicoccaceae bacterium
ATTGACCGAGAAACGGATCATCTCGTAGGCAGGAATTCGTGCCTCGCCATAGCTGGGGTGCGGCACGCGTTGAAAAGTCAGGTCGAAGATCCCGTCCATTTCTTCTGTGCTCAGTGGCAGCGGTGGTGGCTCGATCCAGACCTCTCGCTCACTGTGGCGCTGCACCAGCGCACGCGCATTTCCGGGGTTGGTCTCCAGGTGCAATACGCGCGAGGCGTGCGCATAGAGTACGCGATCACTGCGAACTTTTTCATAGTCGGGCAACCGAATCACTTGTTTGTCACGCGGGTGCTTTTTAGCGTAGCGATCGAACTTGATCACGGTGGCGGCGACCGGCTCCTCAAGCGCCTCGTTACCCGGTTGCTCAACTGAGGCGCAATTGGCCGCTTCGTCTTTGACTTCGTAGGGATTGACGTGAGGCGCTACTTCTCCCGGGGTGTCGATACTGCTGGAGTCAACAACTAAGTAGCCCTCAGGTAATTGGCGTAAGGCACGTGAAGTACCGCGTACACCTGCCATATCAGCGATGCGTTCACCTGCGGCCGCCCGGTGGGCTATCTCGGCGATCGCTCGCTCGCCGTTGCCATACACTAAGATATCGGCCTTGCTGTCTAGCAGCACAGATCTGCGTACCTTGTCGCTCCAATAGTCATAGTGCGCAATACGACGCAGACTGGCCTCTATGCCGCCCACCACGACCTGAGCACCCTTGAAAGCCTCACGGCAGCGCTGGCTATATACAATAACCGCGCGGTCGGGGCGTTTTCCGCCCTCATCATCAGGTGTATAGGCGTCGTTGTGTCTTACCCGCCTATCTGAGGTATAGCGATTGACCATGGAATCCATGTTGCCCGCAGTCACGCCAAAAAACAGCGTCGGTTCACCGAGGCGCTGGAAGTCCTCGGGGCTGTTCCAATCGGGCTGCGCAATAATGCCGACCCGAAAGCCCTGCGCTTCGAGGAATCGCCCAATCATCGCCATGGCGAAGCTGGGATGGTCCACGTACGCATCGCCAGTCACCAAAATAATGTCACAAGCGTCCCAGCCCAGTTGATCCATTTCATCACGGGACATGGGTAAAAACGGCGCAATGCCGAGCTTGTGAGCCCAATGCTTGCGGTAGGAAAACAGCGGCTTCGGAGATTGCATGGTTAGGGTCCATCAAGACAGGAACAGCGGGCGTTGGATTATCGCATACCTAAACCGTATGAGCCTGCAATGGCGATCCACAACACGCAAACTCGGAAAAAAACCACGTCAAAGTTGCAGAAAAGTATCATTTTCTGTTGATTCATGGAGCCGGAATACTCCTGAGTCGGAGCTTGGCGGCCTATCGCGCGAAATACAGGCTTCTCGATTTGCCCAATCTTCTACCCGACACGTGCTTAAATCGAAGCAAACAGACTGCGCATATCAAACTATTTGGCATTGGCGACTGACCCAGATTGAGCGGACCTAAAACGCAGAGCGCTTGCTTTGCACAAACACTCTCTCAGCAAAACTAACGGGCATTGCGTTCCTCGCGAAGCGCTGACGCTTCAATAGAGAACGCACATGAGAGCAGTTGCCTAGATGAGCCAAACAGGCTGCCTAGGCTGCGCCTCCAAGATGCTACAGCTTAAGACGCAACCCAAATCACCCTCGTCGTTCTGTGCCGAGTGAAAGCTCCAAGCTAGGCATCATTTTTTAAAAACAGCCGCAGGAAAAAGACACACATACCCAACATGAAGGCTATGACGATAAAGGAAAGTACGCCTGGCCAACCGGTGAATAGTTCGCCCAGTAGTTCTAAGGTAAGTTCCATGAGAATTCCCTCCTAGGAAGTAAATCAAAATATGACCTCTGATTACGATCCTAGACCTGCCAAATTGACCTCGCAACGGGTTTGTTGAACGTTCGATAAAGTATGTGACAAAGTCACCTCTTTATTGAATTTAATGCATTTATTTTACATTTTTATGCCGATTTATGACAGCATTCATGCAACATGAGCAAGTTCGTCTGCACCGAAAAATAATCAGCAAACTGGCATTCCTCCCAATAACATAAGACACCAAACCGAGCCTCCGTAAGAGCGCTGCCGTGACCTCAGTGAACCTTATGACTACAAGCTTGGCATCACGGTGCAACAGCCCGTCCTACTAGACACGTTGATCGAGATAAGCTCTGGCTTTCGGTTATTCGAATAGAATCTAGACATGGGCAATCGGGCATAGACAATCCCTGAACCAAAAAAGCCTCGGCAAGAAAAACTTACCGAGGCCTATAACCAGGGGAACAAAACGGACTATAAGAGCACGCGTTCGACCCCGCCGTTTTGCGCTTTCTCAATAAAACCGTCGATCCAGTCTTCACCCAAAATATGTTGTGCCACTTCGACCACTATGTAATCGGTCTCAAGACCCGTTTCATCCTCATAGCGTGCAAGCCCTTGCACGCAAGCAGGACAAGATGTCAGCATTTTCATCTTGTCGGGTGTTGTCTGATTCTGACCGGTGGCTTGTTGAATACCTTTTTGCAGTTCTTCAGCCTTGCGAAAACGTACCTGCGTGGCCACATCAGGCCGAGCCACAGCAAAAGTACCCGCCTCACCGCAACAACGATCTGATAGTTCCACTTGTTCGCTGCCTACCAAAGAGCGAGCCACCGATAATGCATCGTATTGTTTCATAGGGGTATGGCAGGGCTCGTGGTAGAGGTACTGCATGCCTTGCACGTCGTCGATACTGTAGCCCTTTTCCATCAGAAGCTCGTGGATGTCTATCAGGCGGCATCCGGGGAAAATCTGCTCAAATTCATACTTCAGCAGCTGGTCCATACAGGTACCACAGGAAACCACCACCGTTTTAATGTCCAGATAGTTCAGTGTGTTCGCCACCCGGTGAAACAACACCCGATTATCGGTCGTGATTTTCTGGCTGGTTTTTTGATCTCCACTAGACGCCTGCGGGTAACCACAACACAGATAGCCCGGCGGCAACACCGTCTGCACACCAGAGTCGTATAGCATGGCCAAAGTGGCGAGCCCCACCTTGCTAAACAAACGCTCTGAACCGCAGCCAGGGAAATAAAATACCGCCTCACTGGTGTCATCCACTACCTCGGGGTTGCGCAGGATGGGCACGTAGTTGTTGTCCTCCACTCCGAGCAACGCGCGCATGGGCTTAGTCGGCAAATACTTCTTGGAAGGCAACTTGCGATTGACGAAGTGCACCACCTGCTCTACAGGTTTGGTTGCTCCTAACCCAGTGGGCTGAGGCTTCTTTTTGTTGCCAAAAATGCCCGGAATTTTCCCTATCCACTGATTGCCCAAACGCTGTGCGCTAAAGCCCCAGTCAATCATCATCTTGCGCCCAGCGTTGACCACCATCGGATCTTTGGCATTCAGGTAAGCCATAGAAGCTATTGTGCCCAACTTGCGATTTCTTTTGCCCTGCTGGCTCAACACCTGACGCATGTTGATGCTGACATCACCAAAATCAATATCAACCGGACACGGCTTCAAGCAGCGGTGACAGACAGTGCAATGATCGGCGACATCATTCATCTCCTCAAAGTGACGCACTGAAATCCCTCTGCGCGTCTGCTCTTCGTAGAGAAAGGCCTCAATAATCAAACCGGTAGCCAACACCTTGTTGCGCGGTGAATAGAGCAAGTTGGCGCGCGGCACGTGGGTTGTGCAAACAGGCTTGCATTTACCGCAGCGCAGACAGTCCTTGATGCTGTCGTTCAGAGAACCGAGCTCGCTTTGTTCTAAAATAATGGACTCTTGCTTGAGCAACTGGAACGACGGCGTGTAGGCACCGTGCAAACCAGATCCGGGCATGAGCTTACCCTTGTTAAAGTGGCCTTGCGGATCCACCTGCTCCTTATAGGCGACAAAGCTCTGAATAGTCTGCTCATCTAGATACTCCATCTTGGTCAAGCCGATGCCGTGCTCGCCCGAGATAACGCCACCCAGCGAACGCGCCAACGTCATGATCTCATCCACCACACCTTCTGCGGCTTGCATCATATGGTAGTCGTGCGAGTTGACGGGGATGTTGCTGTGCACATTGCCGTCGCCGGCGTGCGCATGCAGCGCTACAAACAGGCGACTGGGGCGAATTTGCGCATGCACCTCGTCGATAATATCTCGCGCCAACGTGTAGCGCTTACCACTCAAAACCTCCTTGAGAGGTTTTTCCACTTCGTCCCGCAGTGAAACTCGCAACTGACGATAGAGAAATCCTTTGAGCAAAGTCTCATCGCTTGTCAGGCCCTCTACTGGTTCGGCGAGAAGGTCGGAACATTCAGCCACGGTTTGATCCAAACGATCGTGGAAACCTTGCCAGTTTTCGCGCTTTGTCTGCAGCAAAGCGATAACCGCTTGACGTTTTTGCTCGTCAATCTCACGCTGCTCTTCACCGCCTTCACGCCCGGCTTCGCCGAGCATCGGTGTCAGTGGCGTCGAGAACCGAACCAGTAGCTGATCGACGTTGCGCAGCTTGTTGCGAATCGACTGAACAATATTGATGCGCTCAATGCCCTCGCTGTAGCTCGCCAACTGAGCCAGCGGAATCACCACGTCTTCATTAATTTTAAAAGCATTGGTGTGCGCGGCAATAGCAGCAGTGCGCGAGCGGGCGGCCCAGAAGCGCGCCCTATCTTCGGTGCTAGCGGCAACAAAACCCTCGCCGCCGCGCTTGTTGATAATGCGCACCATCTCGGAGGCACAAGTGGCTACAGACATTTCGTTATCCGAGACAATATCAGCCAACAACAACATCCGCGGCAATTCACCGCGCGAGGCTTTGGGGCTATATTTGACGGCCTTGATATAGCGGTCGTCTAGGTGTTCCAGACCAGCTAACAGCACATCGTTAAGCCCGTCTACGTAGTCTTTGACTTCAACAATTGCAGGCACGGCGGTGTGCAAATCCTTGGCGTAAAACTCCATACACACCGTGCGCGCCTGACTGGGCATGCGATGAAGAATAAACTCCACCGAGGTTATCAAACCATCACAACCCTCTTTTTGCACGCCAGGCAAACCACCGAGAAATTTGTCTGTTACGTCTTTGCCAAGACCCACTTTGCGAAAGCTAGAACCCGCGAAGCTGATAATCTCTGGCTCGCCCAGCGGATCACCATCGATACGCTCGCGCCGGGTAAGCTTAAAACGAACTGTCTCTTGATCGTGTATCTTGCCGAGGTTGTGCTCTAGACGCTCCACATCTAACCACTGGCCGTCGGGAGTCACCATTCTGTAGCTGGCGACGTTGTCGAGCGCGGTCCCCCAGAGCACCGCCTTCTTGCCGCCCGCGTTCATAGCCACGTTGCCACCCACCGTACACGCATCTTGCGAGGTAGGGTCAACAGCAAACACTAGACCCTCGGCACTGGCAGCCTCCGATACTCGTCGCGTTACTACCCCGGCACCGCAGCGTATAGTGGCCACAGGCTTTTCAACTCCCGGCAGATCCCGGTAGGACACGGGGGCGTGCTGATCAAGCTTTTCTGTGTTGATAACAGCGGTATTAGCATGTAAGGGAATTGCACCCCCGGTATAGCCCGTGCCCCCCCCGCGCGGAACAATAGTCAGGCCTGCCTCAATACAGGCCTTGACCACAGCAAGCATCTCTCCCTCACTATCTGGACAGACCACCACCAGCGGATACTCCACCCGCCAGTCGGTTGCGTCCGTGACGTGCGAGACGCGCGCGAGGCCTCCGGTATCGACATTAGCCGCAGCGGTGGCTGCCTTGAGCGCACGCTTGGCGATATCGCGCTGGCCTTCCGTTTTGGTCAGCCACTGCTCAAACTCACTCACCGCTTCACGCGCGCGCGCCAGCAACTGAACCGCCGACTGGTTGTCATTCAAGCGCTTTTCCATCTGATCCAGTCGGTGGTGCAGGGCACCGACAAGGTTGTTGCGCCGCTTGGCATTACCTAGCAAGTCGTCCTGAATAAAGGGATTGCGAAGAACAACCCACATATCGCCCAAGGCTTCAAACAACATACGGGCACTCTGCCCTGTTCGGCGCTCACTTCTCAGCGACTGAATGACCTCCCACGACCCCTCTCCCATGAGGCGACAGACAATTTCTCTATCTGAAAAAGAGGTATAGTTGTACGGAATTTCGCGCAAACGCGCGCCGTCAACTGAGGCAGTTAGCTGCTGATCTTGCAATAGATTGCTCAACGGAGGAGTCGCTTTGAATAAAACCGTTAATTAGAACCCATTCGTCTCTAACACTCAACTAAAGCGACTTCTAGGCACGCAAAAGCGTCATATAGTGCCACTTACAGGCACAAAAAAAGGCTCCCGAAGGAGCCTTTTTCGAAACGCCGACTAGCGGAGTATCAGCGCTTGCTGAACTGAACCGCACGACGTGCTTTGCGCAGACCAACCTTCTTACGCTCAACCTTCCGGGCGTCGCGAGTGAGGTAGCCGTGACGACGCAAATCGCCGCGCAGCTCTTCGTTGTAGGCCAACAAAGCGCGAGCTACACCCAAGCGGATAGCACCAGCTTGGCCACTGTTTCCGCCTCCAGTTACTGAGATATCGAAGTCGAACTTTTCAGTCATGTCGAGTGACTCTAACGGCTGACGCACGATCATGCGCGCAGTCTCGCGACCGAAGAACTCTTCAATGGGGCGCTTGTTGATGGTGATACGACCACCGCCGGCGCTCATGAAAACGCGCGCGCTGGAAGTCTTGCGACGACCGGTACCGTAGTATTTCTGCATGTTCTTCTGCCTAAATTAGATTTCGAGCGGCGCAGGCTGCTGCGCGGCGTGCTGGTGATCAGGGCCCGCATAAACTTTCAGCTTGCGGAACATCGCGCGACCGAGAGGGTTTTTTGGCATCATGCCTTTAACCGCTGTCTCGATGATGCGCTCCGGGTGTTCGGCGCGCTGCTTGCCAAGGGTGGTGGTCTTCAGACCGCCGATGTAGCCCGTGTGGTGGTGGTAGAGCTTGTTGAGCTCTTTGTTGCCAGTCACGTGGACTTTCTCAGCGTTGACCACAACGATGTAGTCACCGGTGTCAACGTGAGGGGTGTATTCAGGTTTGTGCTTGCCACGCAGACGGCGGGCGATCTCTGTGGACAGACGCCCGAGTGTTTTACCCTCGGCGTCAACCACAAACCACTGTCGCTTAACCTCGGCCGGTTTGGCGCTGAAGGTCTTCATCAATTCGCTCCTAAAGCCCAATTGCTATTGGGGTTTGGTCTTGGGAAACCCGCTATGTTAGGCCAGTTAGCAAACAGACTCAAGTGCAATCTGGCATTTATTTGTTCAACGGGCTTATCACACTGAATCCGCAGAGATTTCTTCGCCATTGAGCTCAAGAGCGTGGGTAATGGTGGCGGTTTTTTCTAGCATTTTGCTCACCGAACAATACTTCTCTATGGACAAGTCAGCTGCTCGCTTAACCTGCTTGAGCGACATCCCCTCCCCCTTGACCACGAATCGCACATGAATTCGCTCAAAAACCGCTGGCACAGCGTCGGCACGCTCTGCCTCAACATGCACTTCGAGCGACTCAAGGGGCTGACGTGCTTTTTTCAGCATGGACACCATGTCGTAGGAGGAGCAACCACCCAAGCCCATTAGTACCATCTCCATGGGACGCGCCGCCAAGTTGCGGCCACCTGACTCCGGGGCGCCGTCCATCACCACCGAATGACCGCTGCCAGACTCAGCAACAAAGCTCATGTGATCAATCCATTTTACTCGCGACTGCATATGCATACTCATTCTTACATTAACGAAAAGCTCAATAATCACCCGCTGCTGGCCGATAGACAGAGCAGTACGGAGATTACCACGAGCGAACTCACGCCACAGCCACCCTAGGCGACAGCGTGACCCTCAAGACAAACTGAAGAGAAGCACCAACATGAATGGAGCACCACGGATCATGATGCCGCAACTCAACGTTGCCGCTCAGGTTGAATGGCTAGAGACTTTTTTACGCCATAGCCATCGTCGTCAATACCCGAGTAAAACGACGATCATTCACCACGGCGACCAGCCCGACACCCTCTACTACATCGTCGAAGGCTCAGTCAGCGTGGTGGTCGAAGACGACGACGGACGGGAAATCGTGCTCGCCTATCTAAACAAGGGCGACTTCTTCGGTGAAATGGGCTTGTTTGACGACGAGAACAACCGCTCTGCTTGGGTTGTCGCGCGCACCAAATGCGAACTGGCTGAGATCAACTACGAACAATTCCGCCGCTTGGCCAAACAAGAGCCTGAGATACTGTTCGCGCTGACCTCTCAAATTACCAATCGTCTGCGCAAGACCAGCACCAAAGTTAAAGACCTAGCCTTTCTGGACGTCACAGGGCGTGTCGCCGCGACTTTGCTGGATCTGGCCAAACAGCCGGACGCGATCACCCATCCCGACGGCATGCAGATCCGCATTACCCGTCAGGAGATCGCTCGGATCGTGGGCTGTTCACGGGAGATGGTTGGACGTGTGCTCAAAGATCTCGAAGAGCAAGGCATGATCCACGCTCGGGGCAAAACGATGGTGATATTCGGCACCCGCTAATGCTGATTCCACTGTGCTGCAAGCCGGCTATAGAGCCGGCTTTTGGCGTT
>JBMYWE010000085.1:0-8549 GCA_049607125.1 Granulosicoccaceae bacterium
CGAATAATGTCTAGAAAAAACGAAAAACAAATGATTGTTGGTCTCGACATTGGTACCTCGAAAATTGTGGCCATAGTCGGTGAAATTGGTTCGAACGGCGAAATGGAGATCGTCGGTATCGGCACCCACCCTTCGCGCGGTTTGAAAAAAGGGGTGGTGATAAACATCGAATCGACTGTGCATTCCATCAAACGCGCGGTAGAAGAGGCCGAACTAATGGCGGGCTGCCAGGTGCATTCGGTGTTTGCTGGAATTGCCGGTAGTCACATACGTGGTATGAACTCAAACGGTATTGTCGCCATCAAGGATCGCGAGGTTACTGATACCGACGTAGAGCGCGTCATCGACGCGGCTAAGGCGGTTGCCATTCCCGCGGACCAGCGCATTGTGCATGTGATTCCACAGGAATTTCTGATCGATGACCAAGAGGGTATTCGAGAGCCAGTCGGAATGTCCGGTGTGCGATTAGAGGCTCGTGTGCACTTGGTAACGGGTGCTATGAGCGCCGCACAGAATATTGTCAAAGCGGTGCAACGCTGCGGGCTTGAAGTCGATGACCTGATTTTGGAGCAGCTGGCTTCAAGTTTCTCGGTGTTGACGGAAGACGAAAAAGAGCTGGGTGTGTGTTTGGTCGACATAGGCGGCGGCACCACCGATATTGCCGTATTTACCGAAGGGGCGATTCGCTTTACTGCCAATATTCCGATCGCCGGTGATCAGGTCACTAATGATATTGCGGTAGCACTGCGCACGCCCACTCAATATGCGGAAGAGATTAAGTGCCGCTATGCCTGCGCTCTAAGCACGCTTACCAATAGCGATGAAGTGTTGGAGGTTCCAGGCGTGGGCGAAAGCGAAACGCGTCAGCTCTCTCGTCAGACTTTGGCAGAAGTTGTTGAGCCTCGCTACGAAGAACTGTTGACGCTGGTGCAGAGTGAGCTGCGGCGCAGTGGTTTTGAGGATCTTTGTGCCGCCGGAATTGTGCTGACAGGTGGCAGCTCGACCATGGAGGGTGTAGTTGAAATGGCAGAAGATATTTTTCAAACGCAAGTCCGGTTGGGCATGCCACAGGGCGTAGTTGGGCTGGTGGATATAGTGCGCAACCCTATCCACGCAACCGGTGTTGGATTATTGAAATACGGTGCGGATTCACGCACTCATTCGGGTTTTATCTCGCATTCGTTAGACAATCGAGATGAAGAAGGTTTGTTAAATCGCATGATGAGTTGGTTTAAAGGTAATTTCTAATACCTGGGGCTTGGGCAAGCAACGGGTTTCGAATAAAATGGTTAAAAGCCAGGAGAGAGAAAAATGTTTGATCTAATGGAAAATTACAGCGCGAACGCACGCATTAAAGTTATGGGCCTTGGTGGCGGTGGTGGCAATGCCGTCGAGCACATGGTGCGCAGTGGCATTGAGGGTGTGGAGTTCATTTGTGCCAATACTGACGCGCAAGCGCTGCAGAGCATGACCGCAACACACAGTTTGCATATTGGTGCCAACATCACCAAGGGCTTGGGTGCAGGTGCAAACCCTGATATTGGCCGTCAGGCCGCACTCGAAGATCGCGAGCGCATCGCTGAGTTGTTCGATAACACGGATATGTTGTTTTTAACCGCCGGTATGGGTGGCGGAACCGGTACGGGCTCAATCCCGGTTGTCGCGCAACTTGCCCGCGAAGCAGGTATTTTGACCGTGGCGGTTGTCACTAAGCCTTTCCCTTTTGAAGGGTCCAAGCGTATGCAGGTCGCGGCGCGTGGAATAGAAGAGCTACGTCAACACGTCGATTCATTGATCATCATCCCCAACGAAAAGCTGTTGTCGGTTCTCGGTAAAAACATCTCGTTGTTAGATGCGTTCAACTCAGCCAACGACGTACTGTGTGGAGCGGTTCAGGGTATTTCAGAATTGATTACTCGTCCGGGCCTGATCAACGTCGATTTCGCGGATGTGAAAACCGTGATGTCTGAAATGGGCGTGGCCATGATGGGCACCGGTATTTCGCAAGGTGAAGACCGCGCGACTGATGCCGCTGAGCAGGCTGTCTCTAGTCCGCTACTGGAAGACATCGATTTGGCGGGCGCCAAGGGCATCTTGATCAATGTTACTGGTGGGATGGATATGAACATCGGTGAATTCGAGGAAGTGGGCAATGTGGTTAAGCAATTCGCTTCAGAAGACGCTACTGTTGTTGTAGGAACAGTTATTGATCCCGAGCTCGAAGGTGAGCTCCGTGTAACAGTTGTTGCTACGGGCCTGGGTGCGACCAATCGCAACCAGATCAAGCAGCCTGTTCGCCCTGGACGCGATGGTCGAATTAATTACAATCAACTAGATAAGCCCACTGTCATCCGTCGCTCACCTGTAGCTGGCGGTGTCCCAGCGGCTTCTGCGCGTCCAAGTTCTGCGCCGATGGCACCTGCCCCCGCTCCGGTTCAGCGTCCGGCAGCTGCCGTGCATCGCAACGAATTGCCAAAATCGGACTACAATCAAGGATCAGAGAACGAGTACGATGTGCTCGATATCCCTGCATTCCTGCGACGTCAGGCGGACTAATTCGTCTGAAAGATAATTTCCTGATGGCGCGGATGCACAGTTAGGGATACAATGGCGTGTTGCAGTGCAGCAATGTTTGGCTCGCTGAACTATTCTGCCTGTAATCCCCTCAAAAAGGGGTTTAGCACGCTATTTGTATGGCCTTAGAGTTAAGCCAGAGTACTTCCCAGATTGGGTGCTCGGCACTAGTCCAAGCTAACGGAACGTTATCTAGTGATACAACAACGAAGTATAAAAACCAGCATCAGAGCGACCGGCTTAGGTTTGCATTCAGGGAGCAAAGTTTTACTGACTTTGCGTCCAGCGCCGCCTAATACGGGTATTGTGTTTCGACGCGTTGATCTCTCTCCATGTGTTGAGATACTCGCTAAGCCCGAAAATGTGCTGGAAACCGAACTCGCCACTTCTCTGGGGAAGGGTGAGCATCGGATCTCAACGGTAGAGCACTTAATGAGTGCTTTTGCCGGTCTGGGTATCGATAATTGCGTTGTCGAGGTAGATCGCGCTGAGGTTCCCGTGATGGACGGCAGTGCAGCGCCTTTTGTCTTTTTGTTGCAATCGGCTGGCGTGGTGGATCAAGGCGCTGCTAAGCGCTTCATTCGTATCACTAAACCTGTTGAAGTGGAATTGGGCGATAAGTGGGCTCGCGTTTCCCCCCACCAAGGTTTTAAACTCGACTTCTCGATTGATTTTGATCACCCAGCGGTTCGAGCGACGAAGCAGTCTCTGCAATTCGACTTCGCCAATGCATCTTTTGTCAAAGAAATTAGTCGTGCACGTACGTTCGGTTTTATGCGAGATTTTGAACTCTTGCGTGAAAAAGGCCTGGCTCGCGGAGCCAGTATGGAAAACGCGGTTGCGCTTGACGCTGATCGCGTCATGAACGACGAAGGCCTTCGTTACAGCGACGAATTTGTACGCCATAAAGCGCTAGATGCCATTGGCGATCTGTACATGATGGGCCACTGCATGTTGGCTAAATTAGAGGCGCATAAGGCAGGACATCATCTCAATAATTTGTTGGCTCGCGAAGTTATGCAGCGTACAGATTGCTGGGAGTGGCAGACTTTTGAGGGGGAGGCCAAAGAGGCATCGCCTTTCGCTGTGGGTGGCGCAGATTTGATTTTCGCCTAGCATTAGGTGCAGGTAAGCATCTTTTAGAGCCGGAGTAGTGATGCTACGCCGGCTTTTTTGTGCCTTAAACGCAACCGTTTAGCGTTCAGACTCCCGACAGTCCGCGCGATGCCAACCGTTTAAGGGCCTCACTAAGCTTTTTGTCGTCGACACAATCCGCTGCTTGACGGAGCCCTTTAGCAGCCTGTGCACTCATCTCTTGTGGAGGACGAGAGCTTGAGCGAAGTGTGGGTTCTGGGGCTTCCTTGACGGTGCCAGGCGGAGCTACTCGGATAGTGATTTGCTCCGGTTGCTCTGGGAATACGGCGCACGCTTCTAAGATGGCCCGTTGACAAAAGCGCAGTCGACTGGCGGCAGCTCCGGTGGTAGTCACCAAATGCAGTCGCTTGTGTTTGATCCGAGTAAACACAATGCTTGCACGCAGGTTTTCAGGGATGGCCGAGCAAACAACAGGGTAAAGGGCATTGCCTTTTCCCTCGGTCGCCCCCAGTTTGCTCTTAACGCAGTCAAGCAAGGGCTTCATTGTCTTTGATTTCGCTTTCATAGGACCTTGAATCTTGAGATCTGGGTGCGTATTTGCACGAAATCGGCACTTTGGCTGGCGAGCATACCCACGAGGGTACTATCATTACACTTTTGCGCGCGACGTTCTGCGTGCAGTCATCACTCTTTTATAGGATACGCCCATGCTTGGCGCTATAGCCAGAAAACTTGTCGGTTCGCGCAATGACCGAGTGGTCAAACGCCTGCGAAAGACGGTTGATCTTATCAATCAGAAAGAAGCGGAAATTCAGGGCTTAAGCGACGAGGAATTGCGTCAGCGGAAAACTGAACTGGCAGAAGCATTGGACCAAGGCAAGACGCTGGACGACATTTTGCCCGACGCATTTGCTTTGGTTCGCGAGGGTAGTGTGCGTTCACTCGGCATGCGGCACTTCGATGTTCAGCTGATCGGCGGCATGGTTTTGCACCAGTCGCGCATCGCCGAAATGAAAACCGGTGAGGGTAAAACCCTCATGTCGACGTTGGCCATATTTCTTAACGCGCTCACTGGGAAAGGGGTGCACCTGGTCACAGTTAATGACTACCTTGCGCGTCGTGATGCGGCCTCGATGGGTCAGCTCTACCACTTCTTAGGCATGAGTACGGGGGTCATCAATGGTTCTGGTGGCCAAGGGCCCGATTCATCGTCTTATATTTTTGACGCCGGTTGGGATGGCAGCGAAGGCGGGTATTTGCACCTTCGACCGGTCACTCGCCGCGAGGCCTATGCCGCCGATGTTACTTACGGTACGAACAATGAATTCGGCTTCGACTACCTTCGTGACAACATGCGCCACTCCGACGAAGAGCGCTGCCAGCGAGGTCAGTTTTTTGCGATAGTCGATGAAGTGGACTCGATTCTGATTGACGAAGCGAGGACCCCATTGATTATTTCAGGGCCAGCTTCCGGAAGCGAAGAAGCCTACCAACTGATCAACTCATTAGTGCCGCGTCTCGAGGCCCCCAGCTCCGCTGAAGACGAATCAGCTGATTTCACCATTGATGAAAAAGGCAAGCAAGTCCATCTCACGGAAATCGGCCATGAGAAAGTTGAAGAGTTGATGACTGAGGCAGGCCTGTTGGCCGAGAATTCAAGCCTCTACGACCCCGCTAATATTTCTTTGCTACACCACTTGGGCGCTGCCCTGCGCGCCCATGCCATCTATCAGAAAGATGTGGACTACATCGTTCAGGGTGGCCAGATAGTCATCGTTGATGAGTTTACGGGTCGCACCATGGCGGGTCGGCGTTGGTCGGAGGGCTTGCACCAAGCTATTGAAGCGAAAGAAGGGGTGGAAATCCAGCCTGAAAACCAAACGGTCGCCTCGATTACCTTTCAGAACTATTTCCGCCTCTACGAGAAATTGGGTGGTATGACGGGTACGGCCGACACTGAGTCGGCTGAGTTTAATCAGATTTATGGCCTAGAAGTCATAGTTATCCCCACGCACCGACCGATGGTGCGAAAGGATATGCCGGATTTGGTTTACTTGACCGAGAAAGAAAAATATGACGCCGTCGTCGATGATATTGAAGATTGTGTGAAGCGCGGGCAGCCGGTTTTGGTGGGCACAGCGTCCATCGAAACTTCTGAGTACATCGCGGGCTTGCTCAAGAAAAAGAAGATCGCCCACGAAATACTCAACGCTAAACAGCACGAGCGAGAAGCGAATATTGTCGCTCAGGCTGGGCTTCCAGGTGCAGTGACCATAGCAACCAATATGGCAGGTCGTGGTACCGATATCGTGTTGGGTGGAAACCTTGATGTAGAGTTCGCCGAACTTGGAGACAGCGCCTCAGAGGGACAAAAAGCCGCTGTTAAAGAAGCATGGGAAAAGCGTCACGAGCAGGTGCTCGCGGCAGGTGGTTTACACATTATCGCGTCTGAACGCCATGAATCTCGTCGCGTGGATAACCAGCTCCGAGGTCGATCGGGCCGTCAAGGTGATGAGGGCTCCAGTCGCTTTTATCTTTCGCTTCAAGATAACCTTATGCGGATTTTTGCCTCAGACCGTGTATCAGGATTGATGCAGAAACTCGGCATGGAAGAGGGAGAAGCCATCGAACATCCTTGGGTGACCAAAGCGATCGAGAACGCCCAACGCAAAGTCGAAGCCCATAACTTCGATATTCGCAAACACTTGCTTGAGTACGACGACGTTGCCAATGATCAGCGTAAAGTGATCTACGAACAGCGCGACGAATTGCTGCAATCTGAAGACATGTCTGATGTGATCGAAGGCATGCGCGAAGAAGTGCTGATCGATGTGCTTGCGAGTTATATACCACCGGGCTCGATGGATGAGCAGTGGGATGTGCAAGGCGCAACCGAGGCGCTGCAGAGTCAATTTGGTCTCGATTATAATTTACAAGCTTGGCTAGATGAAGACGACAACCTAGACGAAGACGGTTTGCGCGAGCGTGTGTTGGCATCTGCAGCGCAAGAGCATACTGAAAAAACGGAACAAGTCGGCGAAGAGAATATGCGCCGTTTTGAAAAGTTTGTGATGCTCAAAAATTTGGACGATCAATGGCGGGAGCATTTGGCTGCTATGGATCATCTGCGCCAAAGCGTTGGTCTGCGAAGCTACGCACAGAAAAACCCTAAACAAGAGTACAAGCGAGAGTCTTTCGAACTATTTGGTGCCCTGCTCGATCAATTCCGTCAGGATACAATTGCCACGGTCAGTCGAGTGCGTATACAAAGCTCGGAAGAGATTGAAGCGGCTGAACGCGCCGCGCAAGAAGCTGCTGAAGCACAAGCACGTCAATTCAGTGCTGACCAAGCTGAAGCAGAATCGGTCGTGCCTCCATCAGACATTCCTGAGCAAGAGGGTGCTGCGGCTCCTTATGTTCGTGAAGAGCGCAAGCTGGGTCGCAATGAACCTTGTTGGTGCGGTTCGGGTAAAAAGTTCAAACAGTGCCACGGCAAGTTGTCTTAGAGGTCGATTATGGCAGTTAATCTTGAAGCGCCATCAGAGCTCTTGCCGGTGGCAGGTGTTCGGGTGGCGGCTGTTGAGGCCGGTATACGCTATAAAAATCGTTTGGATTTGGCTCTATTTGAGCTCAGCGAAGGCAGCACAGTGGCGGGTGTCTATACGCTCAACGCTTTTTGTGCCGCGCCGGTTACCGTGGCTAAGGAGCATATGGCAGCTCCTCGTGCTTGGCTAATCAACTCTGGAAATGCCAATGCTGGCACAGGGTCTCGCGGATTAGCCGACGCGAGAACAAGCTGCGATTTAGTTGCTCAAGCTCTTGATATTCCCAGCGACACAGTATTGCCGTTTTCCACCGGTGTAATCAGTGAATTTTTAAATATGGACGCCTTTGGCCCAGCCATAGAGGAGGCTGGAAGAAAGCTCAGTGAAGACGCGTGGACAGAGGCAGCGCAAGCTATTATGACCACCGACACCGTTGCCAAGGGAATCTCTAGGCAACGAGAGATTGGTGGTGTTTCAATTACTATGACAGGCATCGCCAAAGGCTCGGGGATGATTCATCCCAATATGGCGACTATGCTAGGTTTTGTCGCGACCGATGCTGCGGTATCCAGCACGGACTTGCAGGCTTGTCTCAGAGAAGCCAACGAAAAATCCTTTAACTGTGTGACTGTTGACGGTGATACTTCGACCAACGATGCCTGCGTTTTGGTAGCGACCGGAAAGTCAGGCTTGCACTTGGGTTCTTCCAGTCCACATTGGTCTGAGTTTTGTGCCTTGGTAGAAGAGGTGATGCTCCATCTGGCTCATGCTCTGGTGCGCGACGGAGAGGGGGCGACTAAATTTATCGCCTTACAAGTTGAAGGGGGCCGCGACCGAGAAGAATGTAAGCAGCTCGCTTTTACAGTGGCTCACTCCCCTTTGGTCAAAACAGCTTTTTTTGCCTCTGATCCCAATCTTGGCCGAGTGTTAGCTGCTATTGGGCGTTCTGGATTAGACCAGCTCGATGTGTCACAAATTGATGTAGCACTCGATGAGGTCACTTTAGTGAAGTCTGGCAATCCTGCGCCCGATTACACCGAAGCGCGCGGCAAATCCGTGATGCTGCGAGAAGAGATAACAGTGCGGATCGAGCTGAACCGTGGAAACGCTTCAGCCACTGTTTGGACGACGGACCTCTCTCACGATTATGTCAGTATCAATGCTGATTATCGCAGCTAGAACTTCGTGTTAACTGAAAAACCAACTATCGCGGTTGCCGCTGGTGTGATCTTAGACGCACAGCAGTCGCATGTTCTTTTAAGCTTGCGCCATAAGCACTTAGATCAAGGGGGGTTGTGGGAATACCCGGGTGGAAAAATAGATGAGGGAGAGGAA
>JBMYWE010000086.1:0-8505 GCA_049607125.1 Granulosicoccaceae bacterium
GATTCGAACCCTCGATGAGCTTAAAAACCCATACTCCCTTAGCAGGGGAGCGCCTTCAGCCACTCGGCCATCTCTCCGTGACTCTCTAACGACTAGCCAACAATTATAACAACACTTGGCGAAATGTGAACAGCTAAGTTGATGTTTTTTTTTGGGGTGTCGTTTCGAGCTGCAGGGCGGAGCTGATTGCTTCTTTCGCCAAGTACTTGCTTGGCGCGCCCTTGTATTGCGCTTCTAACCTAATTGCTGCGAGTTGTTGTCTTTGCCTTCGGACTCTTCCTGCTCACGCTTAATTCGATCATAGATCTCCTCGCGATGAACAGTCACTTCCTTCGGTGCATTGACGCCGATGCGGACTTGATTGCCCTTAACTCCCAGCACAGTCACAGTAACTTCGTCTCCGATGATCAGCGTTTCGCCGACTCGACGAGTCAGGATTAACATAGCCGTGCTCTCCGTAAATCTCTCTCAGTCCCAGCAGCATACTCGATCGCCTATTCGGCCTATCGCTGCCTCTCAAACTGCCTTTGTAAAAAAACTAACGCGGTCTCTTCGTTGTCGGGAAAAGATTACCGAACTTTAACCAGTCTGTGCGATGTAACACCAAAAGGCCACATCACAGTGTAGGTCATTTCAGGCTATTCTTCCTTCTCACCGCTCAGCTCAAATGCCTCGTGCAAACTGCGAACGGCTAACTCCAAGTATTTTTCTTCGATGACGACAGAAACTTTGATCTCTGACGTAGCGATCAACAAAATATTGATTGCCTCATCTGCCAGCGCTTTGAACATTTTACTCGCTATTCCAGCGTGCGAACGCATACCTACGCCGACGATGGAGACTTTAACGATCTTGTCATCACCTTGCACTTCTCCAGCATTCAGCTTTTCTGCTTCTGACTCCAAAATACCCTTTGCTCTTGCATATTCTTCACGATGGACAGTAAAAGTGAAATCTGTGCAATTATTGTCACCGGTGTTCTGAATGATCATATCGACTTCGATATTCGCTTCAGAGATCGGCCCGAGGATACGCGCGGCGATGCCCGGCTGATCCGGAACGCCGGTGATCTTGAGTTGCGCTTCGTCTCTGTTGAAGGCGATGCCTGACACCAACGCGTTTTCCATTTTTTCTTCCTCATCATCGTAACTGATCAATGTCCCCTCACCCGGTGCGAAAGAAGACAACACACGCAGTGGGACATTATATTTACCGGCAAACTCAACCGAACGAATTTGCAGTACCTTCGAACCCAGCGAGGCCATCTCCAACATTTCTTCGAAGGTGATTTTTTCCAGACGTCGCGCCTTGGGCTCGACACGCGGATCAGTGGTGTAGACACCATCCACGTCAGTGTAGATCTGACACTCGTCGGCTTTGAGCGCTGCAGCCAGAGCCACCGCCGAGGTATCAGAACCGCCACGACCTAGTGTGGTGATATCGCCCGACTCATTGACTCCTTGGAATCCCGCAACAACCACTACGTTGCCTTGCTCCAAGTCAGCGCGAATACGAGCGTCATCTATACGCTGAATGCGCGCCTTGCCGTGGGCCTCATCGGTGAGGACCTTCACTTGGCCACCGGTATATGAGCGTGCCTTATAACCGTGTTTATGCAGGGCGATACTGAGCAACGCGATCGTGACTTGCTCGCCAGTGGAAACCAGTACGTCCATCTCCCGCTTACTCGGATTGGCGCTAACTTCGGACGCGAGCGCCAAGAGACGATTGGTCTCCCCCGACATTGCCGAGACCACCACGACAACGTCATGACCGCGGTCGCGCGCAGCACCAACCAGCCGAGCAACATTTTCTATTCGTTCAGGGTTGGCGACTGAAGTACCGCCAAACTTTTGTACCAACAAACTCATGTCTTTCTTCTCTTCTAGATCTGTCTTCAGTTCAGGCGCTCTTCAACCCAAGCCTGCACGGAGGCCACCGCCACATCGAGCTGAGCCGCATCGCCCCCCGCTTGGGCAAAATCGGGGCGCCCGCCACCCTTCCCACCCAGCTGCGCAGAGAGATGCTTGATCAAATCATTGGCGCTGAGACGGTCGCATAGCGGCTTGCTAACACCCGCCACCACACGCGCTACACCGCCGTCGTCCATCGCCAAGACCACAACCGACTCGCCAAGCTTTGCCTTGATCTGGTCGACCGTCTCGCGCAACTGCTTGGGGTCAGCGCCCTCAAGCTTGGTCGCCAGCAGCTTCACGTCGCCGATCGCCACCGCGTTGTCGGTCAGACTCTGCCCCGCAGCAGCAGCCGCTTTGGCTTTGAGCTGATCAATCGTACGCTCGAGTTCTCGGGTTCGCTCAATCAGTGTGTCCACGCGTGTTGGCAGCTCGTTCATCGAAGTGTTCAAGCGACGCGCCACCGTGGCCGCAGCGGTTTCAAGTTCGGCGACACGGCTGACAGCGCCCTGTCCGGTCACGGCCTCAATCCGGCGCACCCCAGTGGCGACACTGCCTTCCTCGGTGAGTTTAAAGAAACCAATATCACCGGTTGCCGACACATGCGTCCCACCGCACAGCTCGACCGAATCTTGACCGAGCGTCACCACCCTCACCCGCTCGCCATACTTTTCGCCAAATAACATGGTCGCTCCAGTTTTCTTGGCATCGTCCATGGACATCTCACGAATGTCGGCAGGGTGATTGGCGCGGATTTGCTCGTTCACCCAAGATTCCACTTCGACGCGTTGATCAAGCGTTACTGGGTGATCGTGAGAAAAATCAAAACGCAGGTAATCAGGGGTGACCAGAGAACCCTTCTGCTGCACGTGTTCACCGAGCGTGCGCCGCAACGCTTCGTGCAACAAGTGCGTAGCAGAGTGGTTGGCCACTGTTTTCTTGCGCCGTTCGGTGGCTATCTCACCGTTCAGAGCATCACCCACGGTCACACTGCCTTGTAACACTTGCACGCTGTGGACAAAGGCTTGGCCTGACTTCTGGGTATCCAACACTTCTAGCTCTACGCCTTCACTTACCCAGCGGCCGGTGTCACCCACCTGCCCCCCAGACTCCCCATAAAACGCGGTGACGTCGGTGACCATCTGACCCACTTCGCCAGCGTTTAGTGATGGCAGTGGCTCGCCTTCTCGATACAGCCCGGTAACAACTCCTGTAGAGCTGCTCTCGGTGTAGCCGACAAAGTCAGTGGCGGTATCCGATTGGATGCGTTTACTCTGGGCTGCACCAAAATTACTGGCGGCGCGAGCACGCTCGCGTTGCTCTTCCATGGCTACCTCAAAACCAGCCTCATCTACTTTAAGGCTCCGCTCTCGAGCGATGTCAGCGGTTAAGTCCAACGGAAAGCCGTAGGTGTCGTAGAGTTTGAACAGCAAATCACCGGGCACCGTATCGCCTTTGAGATCTGCCAACTCGGCCTCAAACACCTTCATACCTTTGTCGAGAGTTTCGGCAAATCGCGCTTCTTCCTGCGCCAGCACTTGCGTGACTCGTTCTTGTTGCTTGACCAGTTCAGGATAAGCCTCGCCCATCAACTCGGCGAGCGGTGCAACCATCTTGTGGAAAAACGCTTGCGATTGGCCCAAGTTGTAACCGTGGCGAACAGCGCGACGGATGATGCGGCGCAACACATAACCACGACCTTCGTTACTCGGCATCACGCCGTCCACGATCATAAAAGCACAGGAGCGAATGTGATCCGCCACCACCTTCAAAGAGGCGTTTTCCATATCCTTATTGCCCGTGACATCGGATGCAGCCGCCAGCAATTTTTGGAACAGATCGATTTCATAGTTGGAGTGCACCCCTTGCAATACAGCAGCAATGCGCTCTAAGCCCATACCAGTATCGACAGAGGGTTTGGGCAATGGCGTGAGCGTGCCATCGGCCGAGCGATCGTACTGCATAAAGACCAAGTTCCAGATCTCTATGTAGCGATCACCGTCTTCCTCGGGTGTGCCTGGAGGCCCGCCCCAAACATCTGGGCCGTGATCGAAGAAGATCTCGGAGCACGGACCGCAAGGACCTGTATCCCCCATCTGCCAGAAGTTGTCCTTGGCGCCGATACGGGCGATGCGGTCTTCGGGTACACCAACCTTTTTGGCCCAGATGTCATAGGCCTCGTCATCTTCCTCAAAAACGGTAACCCAGAGCTTGTCTTTGGGTAGCTTCAGTACTTCGGTGAGAAACTCCCACGCGTAAGCGATGGCCTGCTCCTTGAAATAATCGCCAAAGCTGAAATTGCCAAGCATTTCAAAAAAGGTGTGGTGACGCGCTGTGTAACCGACATTGTCCAGATCATTGTGCTTGCCACCCGCGCGCACGCAGCGCTGAGATGTGGTCGCCTTATCATAGCTGCGTTTTTCCTGACCCAAAAACAGCTCTTTAAACTGCACCATTCCCGCGTTGGTAAACAACAAGGTGGGGTCGTTGCCGGGTACCAAGGGGCTGGAGGCCACAATCTGGTGACCTTGCTTCTTGAAGAAGGTCAAAAATTCGCGGCGAATGTCTGAGGTCGTCAGCATCGTCATGATCTGGGGTTCCAATTAATCAGTGTTTGAGAGATCAGCGCTGCACGCATCCATCGGCTCATCTTTAGCAACCAATATCGAAGGAAACAGGCACAACTGCGTATTATCGCCGATTTAACGCGGGCCGTGTTCATTTTGTGACGACAAAATGCACTTTTCAGGCGAGAAAGCTCTCTTTAGAGACGGGCTTGATGGGAGGTGACCGAACTATTGACTTAGTGGTGCAATTTACAGGGTTTATTGGCACCCTGCTCGCCAGAGCTCTTGGAAGTGCGGAAGGAGCACAGCCCGATCGACAGCTCATATCAACTGCATCTAAGACTTGGGCTGCAAAGGAAAAAAGAGCGCCTACGTCGCTTGGCTTTGCAATTGACGGATGGCATGGCGAGCTTGCGACGATTCGAAGCCGCGCTGCTCTAGAAAGCGGCGCATCTTGGCGTAGTCTCCGTCGGCCCCAAAGCGATTGGCGAGCACGCGGTCAGCCACCTGCTCCCAGTCCACTTCGGTATCGCGCAAACACTGCGAGGCAAGCGCAGAGTCGATACCTCTTTTGATCAACTCCTGCCGCACCAGCCGCGGCCCCTTACCTTTGTTAGCGCGCTGCTCGATAAACAGCTCGGCAAAACGCTCATCACTCTGCCAACCGCGCTCGGCCAAGGCATCCAGTGCGATTTCAATGGCTTCGGATGAGAACTCACGCTTGCCCAGCTTATCTTCGAGCTCGACACGCGAGTGCTCGCGCCGGGCTAGCAGTTCAATGGCCTTATACTCGGCCAGCAGTTCCGGCGGGCGTTCTTTTTTTTCGGCAGTCGAGTAGTCGCCCACTTCCGAGGGCTGATCGTCGAACTCAATTTCTGTGCGAGAATTCATCGCGAGAATCATCCTAAATATCGACAGCTGAACAGTGACATCAGCGCTATTCAAGAGGCAAGGCAACCCAAGAAACAAAACGGCCCATCGAAAATCGACGGGCCGACAGACTAGCAAGAGCCAACGGACATGCTTTTACTCAGTCTCTTCTAACTTCTCAGGAGCCTCCGGCGCTTCTGGCGTAGCGGAGACCAGCAGTTTGGCGCGCAACTGCTCGTCGATCTCGTTGGCCATTTCAGGGTGCTCCTTCATATAGGTGCGCACATTCTCTTTACCTTGCCCAATGCGATCACCCTTGTAGCTGTACCAAGCGCCCGCTTTGTCGATTAGGCCATTGGCCACACCCAGATTGATCAACTCGCCTTCTCGAGAGCTGCCCTCACCGTAGAGAATCTCGAACTCGGCCTGGCGAAATGGAGGAGCCATTTTGTTTTTAACCACTTTCACTCGCGTCTCGTTGCCAACTATCTCATCGCCCTTTTTGATGGCACCGATACGGCGAATATCCAGTCGAACGGAGGAGTAGAATTTCAACGCGTTGCCGCCGGTAGTTGTCTCGGGGCTGCCGAACATGACACCAATTTTCATGCGGATCTGGTTGATAAAGATAACCAGCGTATTGGAACGCTTGATATTGGCGGTGAGTTTGCGCAGCGCCTGTGACATCAAGCGAGCGTGCAAGCCCACGTGAGAATCACCCATGTCGCCCTCTATTTCGGCCTTGGGCGTGAGCGCGGCCACTGAGTCAACCACAACCAAATCCACGGCGCCGGAGCGCACCAGCATATCCACAATTTCGAGCGCTTGATCACCGGTGTCTGGCTGAGAGATCAAGAGGTTATCGACATCGACACCGAGCTTCTTGGCGTAGTTGGGGTCGAGAGCGTGCTCGGCGTCAACAAAGGCCGCCGTGCCTCCGCCTTTTTGGCATTCGGCAATCGCCTGCAGGGTCATGGTTGTCTTACCAGAGGACTCAGGGCCGTATATCTCACAGATGCGGCCCTTGGGCAAACCGCCAATGCCCAAGGCGATGTCTACGGTGAGAGAGCCAGTGGAGATGGCCTCGATGTTTTGGCCAATAGTCGCGTCGCCCATGCGCATAACGGCGCCCTTGCCGAACTGCTTTTCAATTTGGCCAAGTGCTGCGGCTAGCGCTTTTTTACGGTTGTCGTCCACAGGAGATCTCCGAACAATGCTGTGTGAGTTGAGCCTGCTTAAGCTCTGATTTCAGTATAGACGAAGTATCACACAAAGCCTGTGTAAAATACCAGTATATTTTTAATCAAGCTCTCCCGCCGCCAACTGCTTGAGCGGCTAACGCAACGCTCGATCAAGCCGGTGTACAGCTTCCGATTCAGTCTTTTGATCAGCCGCACACCCAGAGCAAAAACCCTAGACAGCAATTCCGATCTGGCTGAGTATCCACACACTTAGGCCCAGATCAAATTGGGGATCAAATTTACAGTTTCCGTGCACCACGAATAAACCGCAAAAGCAAAAACATAGGCAGCTGCCGCAGGTAGAGAACGTTCAACGGCAGGTGCACTCAAGGCAAAGCAGTTTGAATCAAGCCCTGAATCGCATGGGCGACAGCTTGCGCTCGCACAGACGCGCGATCACCGGAAAACAACGCACAGCGGCTGACGGTCGCACCACCCTGCAACGACCAAGCAAACCACACCGTGCCTACTGGCTTCTCAGGCGAACCACCACCCGGGCCCGCCACCCCGGTTATCGCGACCGAGATCGTGCCCTCGGAGTGCGACAACGCCCCCTCGGCCATGGCGCGGGCCACTGGCTCACTGACCGCCCCATGTTGCGCGATCAACTCACTGGGTACACCAATCATGCTGGACTTTGCCTGATTGGAGTAGGTAACAAAACCGCCGGCTATCCAATCCGAGCTACCGGCTAAATCGGTGCATGCCCGCGCCACGCCACCGCCCGTGCAGGACTCTGCCGTAACGAGCAACAGCCTCTGCGACAGCAAGGCCTGGGCGAGCGATTGAACCAAGGCGTCAAGATCTGAAGAAGTGTTCATTGAGACAGTATGCCAGAACACCCAACAACTGCGCAGGCTGGAATGAAGCCATTGTTTATGGCTTGCTCGCCATCTGCCACCTCGCAGAACATCGCTCTCTAATGGTTCTCGATCACTTTCAAAATTTAAGCATTTTTCACAAAGACAAAAAAAATTACTGCGTCGCGGCTTAACTTTTGCCCCGCGAAAGGGAAATCTAGTTTACGCCAGACAATCCAAGGATGGATATCAGATGAACTCGTACAAACACCCAACAGCTAGAACTTTTTTTCACTCTGCCGTACTCATATCAACCGTGCTGATGCTGAGCGCCTGTGACAGCATAACTGTCAGCGAGCCGACAGAGACCGGCTCTTTGACACAGCAACCAGGTGGCGGTAACGGCAATGGCAACAGCAACGAAACAGGAACTCCCGCACAAGCCAGATCGGCGGTGTACAGCAGTGATTCCCAATTGACTCTGGAGTGGATTCCAGACGAAACCGCAGATAGCTACAACATCTACTACAGCGAAAACGCTACCTTTGACGCTCTCTCGGCTAGCTTACTCAACGAGACAACCGGTGTGATTACCGGCACCTCTGCTGCGATCACCAATCTGAACAATGGAACCACTTACTACACCTGGGCCGTTCCCGTTGTTTCGGGCGTTGAAGGGACACCGGTGCTCATTGGTGACGGCACACCGACGCCCGGTGGATTTAGCTATTCTGTCCAGCAAATGCAGCCGCCGATGAACAGCGTTGAATTCAACACGGGAGAGGCGATTCGCATCCCGTTTAGT
Organism: Granulosicoccaceae bacterium; assembly: GCA_049607125.1. Lineage (GTDB taxonomy): Bacteria > Pseudomonadota > Gammaproteobacteria > CALCKW01 > CALCKW01 > CALCKW01. The sequence goes on from JBMYWE010000086.1 coordinate 8,197, forward strand.
GAAGCGCTCGCCCCATCCACGGTGAATGGAAACACCGTCACCGTCGAAATAGATGGCGTCGCGCAAGCAGCAACCGTCAGCTTGATCGACAGCGGGCAGACAATAGAAATAACCCCCGACAGTGGCGAGTGGCAGACGGGATCGACCCACGTAGTGACGCTCGCTGAAGAGATAGAATCTCAAAGTGGAGAGCCGCTCCCGAATGCCTTGACGTACACCTTCTCAACCCTCGATACCGCGTCTCTGGTTGCTTGGTGGGAGTTTGACAACGACCTAAGCGACAAGTCCGGCAACGCCAATACAATCGAC
>JBMYWE010000087.1:0-8390 GCA_049607125.1 Granulosicoccaceae bacterium
ACAAGCGGCGCATATTATCAAAGAGAATATTCGTGACTGCGATATCGCCGCACGTTTCGGCGGTGAAGAGTTTACCGTGCTATTGCCCATGGCGCGCACGGCTGAAGCACTCACGGTGGGCTTGCGCATCGGCCGCATGTTAGAAGAGTTTGAGTTTGTCTGGGAGGGGCAGAAGTTTCATGTCACTACCAGTGGTGGCATTGCCTCACTTGATGAGATTGACCACGACGAGCCGGAAGCGTTGTTGCAGCTGGCCGATAGTGCTCTCTATGAGGCAAAACAAACCGGTAGGAACCGAGTGATAGTGAACCGACCCAGTGTGGAGGCGGCGCAGCTCAAGACACTGACCGCGCAAAACACAAACGCTGCCTAGTGAGCTCTATTCCCCAGCAGCCAAAGTATTCACACCGACTGCCAAGTACAAGGGGCAAAATCGCAGCGCCGCTGTTAGCAGTGGGACAAAACCCAGAACGCCCAATGTGAGTTTGGCGTTGGGTTCGTTGATGTAGGGGTTGTCTAGAAAACCCAGGTAGAACAACATCGTGGCAAGCAGCAGGCGCAAGAGCATGTCTAGCCCACCAACATTTTTTTTGAACATGGCAAATCCGTTTGTATGCGTTCAAGAATAATTACTCGACATCCTCAGTCGATTGGTTGGAGAGCGGCAAAAACTGCACCAATGAGATGGCAAGAGTCGCCGATCAATAAGGTTGACTATCTCTTGCAGGGATCCGCGTTAGTAGGGGCTGAGCTCTACTGGTTCTTGCAGGGCGGCGAGTTGTTCACGCAGGTCGAGAACGTGCTGATCCCAGAAACGCGCCTCGGCTAGCCAGGGAAAGGCTGCGGGAAATGCTGGGTCATCCCAGCGTTTGCTCAGCCAGCCGGCGTAGTGCAGCACGCGCAGACTGCGCAGGGGTTCGATCAAGGCGAGTTCTCGGCGATCGAACTCTCTAAACTCCTCGTAGCCCTCTAAAATTTCTGACAGCGCCAGGCGTTGCTCTCGATTGTCTCCGGACAAAAACAACCACAAGTCTTGCACAGCTGGGCCGGAGCGGGCGTCGTCGAAGTCGACAATATGCATGAGCTCATCGCGCACCATGATATTGGCTGCATGACAGTCTCCGTGAAGTCGCAGTGCTTGCCAAGGACCGTAGCCTTCCAGCGCTTGTTCGACCCCTGCGATCAAATCGGTGGCTACGCTTCGGTAGATGTCTCGCATTGCTTCGGGCAAGAGAGGGGATTGCAGAACTTGCTCGATTGCAGCGTGGCCGAAGTCGGTGGTGTTGAGTGCTGGGCGGTGAGAGAACTTGGTGCGCGAGCCCACATTGTGCAATCGTCCCAGCGCACAGCCGATACGGTAGAGTTGGTCGGCTTGATCCATTTCCAGCGCATAGCCTCCTCGGCGCGGGAAAACAGCGATAGGAAAGGTCTCGCACACGGAAAGCGTTTGACCCGTCTCTGGAGAGCTCAGCGGCGATACGACGGGTATCTCCTCCTCGTGCAGTTCTTGTAAGAAGAAATGCTCCTCTTGTAGCTGCTCGGGTGACCAGCGGCCGGGGCGGTAGAATTTGGCCACGACCGGCTCTCCCTCCTCAAGCCCCACCTGGTAGACTCTATTCTCGTAGCTATTGAGCGCAATCAATCGACCGTCACAGCGCCAACCGAGCGACTCTAGGTCGTTGAGTATGCGTTCAGGTGTGAGGCTGGCGTAAGCCCAGTCAGGATGATCAGACACGTTTTGCTCTTTGCAGTGGCGGTGCTTAAGTGTAACCGTTCGACGCGCTGATGAAGGCAAAAATGTCTTTACCAGATACGACGAACTCGGCGCGAGGCCGAGTTCGTTTTGAGGTTTAGCGCCTTGTTGTTATTGCTCGCCAAACTTGCGGCGGTACTCGGTGGGGCTAAGAGAGAACCAGCGTTTAAAGGCTCTATTGAAATTTGACTGGTCAGAAAAACCCAGATCATAAGCGAGATTTTTGATTTGCTCCGATGGTTTTAGCACCATCTCGTGGGCCATGCGCTTGCGGGTATCGTCCAGCAATCTAGCATAAGTCTGATTTTCAGCGGCCAGCTTGCGTTGTAGAGAGCGCGGGCTGAGACCCATGGAAGCAGCGACAGCAGCGATCTTGGGTTCGCCATCAGCCAGAGAATTTTCAATCCGTACGCAGACCTCTTCGGCGATGGTGCGGGCAGTGAGTTTGTTTAAGTCTTTCACCGCAAGATCTTGCGCAAGTTGCGATAGACGCGGATCTTGTGCCGCGATGGGGATATTTAAATCTTCTTCACGCAGAGAAATGCTGTTTTCTTGTTGAGAAAACAATACAGGGCAACTGAAAAGTGCTGTGTATGGCTCGATATTCTCTGGGGGCTGCTGTTGTAGCTTGATCTCGACCGGAATAATGTTGCAAGTGCTCAATGAACGTCCGACTTGCAGGCCGCCAGCGATATAGAGCAATACGAGATTTGGGTCCATTATTCTTGCGGGACTTGTGCTAAATAACCGGGCAACCAGAAAACCTCCTTCCTTGACCACCTCGTAGCTGGCTGAGCCAGTGATAAGCTCCGAAAAACGCTGGCCGCGCTGCAGAGCTGTTGCCAAGTCCGGGCTTGACATAATTGCAGCGCCAAATGAAGAAAATGCGGTAATGCTCAGGCGCTTTGCCACTTGAATAGCAAAGTTCGGATCGCCGGTGACGTCAATGGCCAGCTTCATGAGTAGGGCGACTTTTGGTGTGTCGTCGCGCTTCATCGGATGCATAGCGTCTGGCATGCTCAAGCCTGCGGCCTCGCAAAGCGGTTTTGGGGAGTGCCCCAGTTGCTTTAGAGTGTTGCAGATAAGTAGCTTGACGCTAGATATTGTCTGTGGTGTTTTTGCATTGATATCTGGCATAGGTCCGGCCTCTGATTTCACTCAAAGACTTCCTCTCACTAAATTTATTGTAGTTCAGCGAGCGTCCGCTGTTTAATAAGCTAACGAATTGCTGAATCCAATCTATTAGCAATGCGTTGCTGTGGGAGAACCTTACTTCAGCGTATGTGGGTACGCATAGCTAAGCTTCTGGGAATCGTGAATGCTTAGGAATAAATTACCGCCATGTGCTCGAAAGTTAGACCAGTGACACTAAATTTATGCGATGTGTTACGCGAACAGAAAAGTCGCTGCTTTAAGCACTGAAAACTTGCTTGCTAACTGGCTCACAGAAATTTTGAGAGGTGGTTTTGAACGCCTCTATTGATTTTGATTGGGTTCGCTTTTAGAGCGATAGAGATATTTATTGATAAACTCAACGGTAGACCTGTCGCCTCAAAACACAGCTTGTTAGCACCGAATATTGTATGAGCCACGTTGGTGTCGAGCGGTTAGGAAAACTGTGTACCGTTTAGGCGCTGATCAGTTCAGTTTGTGAAGAGTGTCTACGCCAATGAAAAGCCTATTGTGGGTCTACTACTGCGGACATGGAGACAAAAGTTGAAGAGTGGGCGACAAAGGGCAGCGAGGAAATGCTTTCGCCGAGCGCATGACGATAGGAGTTGATATCACTTGTGCGCACTTTTAAAAGATAATCAATTTCTTTTACTGCTCTATTAAATGCCTCGAGCGCTTGCGCGGTGGTGTTGTTCAGCTTTATTTGCACAAAGGCCACGTGCGACTTACCCAGTAGGTCATTATTTAGTCGGGCGTGGTAACCGAGAATATAGCGCTGAGCCTCCAGTTTTTTTAGGCGCGCTTGTACCGGGCTTTTGGACAGCCCAACGCGCTCTGCCAAATCCGTGATACTCAGTCGGCCTTCCAGTGCGAGTGTTGAAAGGATGGCGTGGTCGTACTTGTCTAGTTGGCTTGGGTTTTGACTCATGGCGGGTCAGTTTCCCGTTGTTCGTTGGTAATTTGGAGATATATTCTGACAAAATGGGCTCAACAGGTCAAAATGGTTTTTTGATTAGCGATAGAGTGATGCCACTGACGGAGAGGATTTGATCATGCGTTCAATCGATTTGAGTTTAGACCGGAGCCGACTGCAAGCGCCCTTGAGCGCCGATGAAGCGGAGACCTTGAGGTACCTGCTCGACGCCTATCCGATCAGCGAAGAAACTCGCACTAGGGTTGATCGCCGCGCGATAGCGCTGGTCGAGGGGATACGCTCACAGGCTTCCCCCGGCATGATGGAGGTGTTTTTGGCGGAGTACGGTCTGAGCACCAGTGAGGGGGTGGCGTTGATGTGCCTCGCCGAGGCGTTGTTGCGAGTCCCGGACACCGAAACCATCGATGAGCTAATCGAAGATAAAATTGCTCCCTCCGAGTGGGGTGCCCATCTGGGCCGTTCGAGTTCGTCTTTGGTCAATGCTTCTACATGGGCTTTGTTGCTGACAGGTACGGTGCTCAATGACGACGGCGACGGGGTGGTGGGTGTGCTGCGCGGCGCGGTTAAGCGATTAGGTGAACCGGTGATCCGCACGGCCGTTGCACGTGCGATGCGCGAGCTGGGGGCTCAGTTTGTTCTGGGCCGAGACATCGCTGAGGCTATATCAAATGCCAAAACGCATGAGGCCCGCGGCTATAGTTACTCCTACGATATGCTCGGCGAAGGGGCACGCACAGAGGCGGACGCGCAACGCTATCACCTCGCATACTCCAAGGCGATCGTCGCTCTGGCGGAGGCATGCACCAGCGACGATATTCGTGAAAACCCCGGTATTTCAGTGAAATTGTCGGCGCTGCACCCGCGTTATGAAGTGGGGCAGCGGCAACGTGTACTCGAAGAGCTTGTACCGCGTGCTCGCTCGTTGGCGCTGCTGGCAAAATCGGCAGGCATGGGATTTAACATTGACGCTGAAGAAGCCGACCGACTGGATTTGTCCCTAGAAGTTATCGAACTGTTAGTCAGTGACCCCTCATTGCGGGACTGGGACGGTCTGGGCGTGGTGGTACAGGCCTACGGCCGCCGTGCCAGTTACGTCATTGATTGGTTGTATGCGCTGTCGGGAAAATTAGGCCAGCGGGTGATGGTGCGGTTGGTCAAAGGTGCTTACTGGGATACGGAGATTAAGCGTGCTCAGGTAGAGGGCTTGGCATATTATCCGGTGTTTACACGCAAGGCTTCAACCGATGTCTCGTACTTATGCTGCGCGCAAAAGCTATTGGATATGCGCGATCGTATCTACCCTCAATTTGCGACTCACAATGCACATACAGTAGCGGCCATTCTCGAGATGGCGGGTGACGACGACAACTTTGAGTTTCAGCGCCTGCACGGGATGGGCGAGGCACTGCATCAACAGGTGCTAGACAAACACAAAACTCGCTGCCGTATCTATGCGCCGGTTGGTGCCCATCGTGATTTACTCGCCTATTTGGTTAGGCGCCTTCTTGAAAATGGCGCAAATAGCTCCTTTGTTAGCCAGATAGTCGACGAAGCGGTGCCCGCTGCCGAGGTGGTGGCAGACCCCGTTGCGGCTGTGCACGCTTACCTCGTGCAAGCGCGTAACCCGGCCATTGCTTTGCCTCTTGAAATGTTTGGTAGCGAACGGAAAAACTCGCGCGGATGGGATTTACACGATGCCGCTGACCTTGGTGTCTACGATACGGCACGCCATCGCTGGCGCAACCATCGCTGGACAGGTGGGCCTTTGACAGTGTCGAACGCGGTTGCGAACGGCGTCACTTTGAACGTGGTAAACCCTTGCGACAACAGTGATGTGGTCGGCGTGATGACTCTGGCTACAGCCGAAGGAGCGCAAGCGGCTATAGAGCAAGCTCAACCCTGGTCAGAGTCCGTTCGGCGGAGAGCGCAAGTGTTGCAAGGTGCCGCGGATCTCTACGAGCAGTGTACTGGAGAGCTGGTGGCGCTGTTACAACGCGAAGCGGGTAAAACGAATGACGACGCCGTTGCCGAATTGCGCGAAGCGGTGGATTTTCTGCGCTACTACGCGGTTGACGCCTGCAAGCGCGAGGGCGCCCACCCTCGTGGAGTGATGACCTGTATTTCACCTTGGAACTTCCCGCTGGCTATATTCAGTGGGCAGATAGCTGCCGCACTGGCGACGGGCAATGCGGTGTTGGCAAAGCCGGCTGAGCAAACATCCTTGGTGGGTGGTCGCGCTGTGGAGCTGTTGCACCAAGCAGGGGTGCCTGTTTCGGCCTTGCAGTATCTTCCTGGCCCTGGTGCGGTGGTAGGTGCCGCGCTGACCTCGCACCCTAAGGTGAAGGGAGTGTGCTTTACAGGCTCAACTGCTACCGCACAGCGAATCGCAGTGAGCATGGCTGAGCATCTCACACCCGAGGCGCGCTTGATTGCCGAAACCGGCGGGCTCAACGCCATGATAGTCGACAGCACGGCGCTGCATGAGCAGGCGGTTCGTGACATTGTCGATTCGGCTTTTCGCTCAGCGGGCCAGCGTTGCTCCGCGCTTCGCGTGCTGTATGTGCAAGAGGAGGTCGCAGACGACTTGCAGCGCATGTTGTTTGGCGCCATGGATGAACTGGTGCTCGGCGACCCGTGGACTCACTCCACTGATGTTGGCCCAATGATCGACGAGGCGGCACGCGCCAAGGTGGCTGAGTATGTCACGGTGGCAGAGCGTGAGGGGCGTTTGCTAAAGCAGCTTGAGCGACCGGAGCACGGGCACTTTTTGCCGCCGACTGTTCTGCGAGTGGGGGGGATTGAGGAGTTAGTCGAGCACGGTGAGGTCTTTGCGCCGGTGCTGCACATAGCAACTTTCAAAGCGACAGAGCTGGATCAAGTGATCGACGACATTAATTCAGCTGACTTCGGATTGACGTTCGGGCTGCATTCGCGCATCGACGACCGCGTACAGCGCTGTGTCGAGCGCCTCAAAGTTGGCAATATTTATATCAACCGCAACCAGATAGGTGCGGTAGTTGGTGTGCAGCCCTTCGGTGGTGAAGGCTTGTCGGGCACGGGTCCCAAGGCCGGCGGGCCGATGTACCTCGATGGTTTTATTCGGGGAGAATATCCCGCACTGCCGGAGCAGCGTGCCAGCACCCAATCAATTGAATGGGTGCAACAAGCGCTCGACGCCCTTGACGTCTCGGAGGCTGCATTACGTGTTGAGGAAATGCCGGGGCCGACGGGGGAGTCAAACCGCCTGTCCAGTGTAGCGCGAGGCAAGGTGCTCTGTCTGGGGCCTGGACGGGATGCGGCACTAGAACAAAAACGTGCCGCCGAGGCCCAGGGTTGTGCTGTGGTTGCCGTTGCAGCAGGGCTCACCGAGGCTGAGGGTCTGGATGGCGTGCTCGAAGCTTCTAGCTTGTCTCAGCTGCAAGGTATTGATGTGGTGGTTTGTTGGCAGGAAGGTGATTACCCGCGGGCCTGCAAGCAAGCTTTGGCGAATCGGCCGGGCAACGTGGTGCCTCTAGTCGTTGAGCGGGAGCTGTCTTCTTGGTGTGTGCGAGAGCGACATGTGTGCATCGACACCACGGCGGCCGGCGGTAATGCTAGCTTGCTCGCTGGAGATAGCTAACAATAAAGGCGGATTTCAACCCAGATACCTAGGGTAAAGCCGCCTCGCGTTGTTCTTCTGATCCGCCCTTGTGGCGGATCTTTTGTTTTAGTTTGAAATGCGTTTGACGCCCTCAGCCGACATTTTTACTAGCTCGCTGGGATGTATGCTCGGTTTTTTGCCAGCGCGTGCGAGCTCGCGGTAGCGCATCAATGCCCGGGCAACAGAGTCGGCATCACTGGTGGCGAAATCGCTGTCTTGCACATCAAAACGCTTTGACTTCTGTCCAACAAATTGTCCCTGTGGTATGGCGTTTTGGTCGATTTCAGGCTGCGCTTTGGGTGCTGTGGGTAGCGCGGAATTTGTAGGCTCTACCATCAAGGCTGCAGTTTGTGGCAGTGGGGTAGAGGTCTCCGCACTAACCTTTACCTGTTTTGCTTTAGCTTGTGTTACTTGCATCTCGTCTCGCTGAGTGGCCAAAGCTTCCATGGAATACTCGTCCAGAGCCTTCAAAAATTCGGCATCAGTGAGGGTCTGACTCTGTACCAAAGCGCTGGTGGCTTTTGGTTTGTCCGCTGTCGGTTTGATCTCGTCGATCATAGCCGCCACCTGAGGTAGTTCGCTTTGAGCACTCGCATGATGTTGCGCCGGTTTTGGCGCGGTGAGAGCAGTGGGGGTAGCTGCAGCAATAAGGGGCTTGTGTTGTTGACGAGTCGCTTGCGCTAGTTGTGGTTGCTCAGGTGATTCGTCCACGACTTCAATACCGCTAGCTTTGTCTTTCGAACTCAGTTTAATACTCTGCTTGAATTTCTCCAGCACGTTGGTTTTTGTCGCGGGAGCTACTTGCGGCTTAAGAGGTTGTGAGGGTGCCGTGGTATACAGGCTCTTGGGTGGATCCAGCAGCACCTCGTACTGACGGATGATCAACCCTT